>DATHPY010000333.1:0-2652 GCA_035483315.1 Puia sp.
TCCATTAATATTTATTTTGAAGACAGAATTATTTCCGCCCATCAGTTTTACGTCGCTTAATAATAATTTTTGATTATTATTATTAATGATTTTCACTGATTGAGTAACCGAGCCTGTGCTGGTAAAAACTGTATCAAAATAAATCGTATCGGCAGAAAAATTTACAGAAGCACCTGCGCTGGTAATGAAAGAATTTTTTTTGCACGATGAAACGATCAATAAAATCATCGCAATCAGAAGTAAGATTTTGTTCATCGGGTTCAAAAATACAAACTGTGATATAATAATCTATAACGAAATTTTAAACTAAAAGTTGTTTATCTAAAGTAGCGTATAAGCAAGCGTGGCAATCCTTATTTCAATGCCATTTACATTATTCATAACAGCGGCGCAAGCTTCTAAAGTTGCGCCTGTGGTAATAATATCATCTACTAATAAAACGTGTTTGTTCACAAGTGACTTTTCATTTCTTAATTCAAATTTTCCATCAATATTTAACCATCGGTCAATCCTGTTCTTTTTTGTTTGCGTTTCTGTTTCAACTGAACGGATAACTGCATCTTTTAAAACTTCCACATTCATTGCTTCTGAAATTCCTTCACATAAAATTGTTGCCTGGTTATAACCCCTTCTTTTTTCTTTTGAAACAAAAAGTGGCAAAGGAATAATTGCATCAATGTTTTCAAAACGTTCGGATTTCATCAAGGCATTGCCCATCATCTTCCCAAAATAAAAGCCAATTTCTTTTTTGCCTTTGTATTTAAACTGGTGCATTATATTTTGCAAAAAAGAATTTTTTGTAAAATATAATAAGCTCGATGCGCTAACAATATTTATTCTTCCCCAGAAAATTTTTTCGATAGGATTTTTGGGAAATGATTCAAAATTTGTAAAAGGCAGATCATGCAGGCAGTCCAAACACAAAAGCTGACTGTGGTTAATAACATCGTTCCGCAACCTGCACAAACATGCGGAAAGAAAAGATGAGAGAAGTTGCTGATGATATTTTTTGTGGTTTGCACTTTTGATAATTATGAGTAATAAAACCAGGCTACGAGTTTGATGCATTCATAACTCATAACTTATATCTCATAACTCTAAAACAAGTATTGATATAATTCTTCTACTCTTCCCATATTTACAATTTCAATATTGAACTTTTGATTTCTTAATACTTTCTGATTGTATTTTGACACGACGATTTTTTCGAACCCCAATTTTTCAGCTTCAGCAATTCGTTGCTCAATTCTGTTCACTGCTCTTATCTCGCCACTCAATCCAACTTCTCCGGCAAAACAAATATGTTGCGGAAGCGGTGTGTCTTCAAACGAACTTAGTAAAGCGCATAACACAGCAAGATCAACAGATGGATCTTCAACTTTTATTCCGCCCGCAATATTTAAAAACACATCTTTCATTCCAAAATGAAATCCTCCGCGCTTTTCGAGCACCGCTAATAATAATTGTAATCTTCGCAGATCAAATCCTGTAACTGTTCGTTGCGGAGTGCCATAAACAGATTGCGTTACCAATGCCTGCACTTCTATTAACAAAGGACGTATGCCTTCGATAGTAGCCGCAATCGCAATTCCGTTTAACTGATCTTCTTTTTGCGTGATCAATATTTCACTTGGGTTGGTTACTTGCCGCATTCCTTCATCGGTCATTTCATAAATACCCAATTCCGCTGTGCTGCCAAAACGATTTTTCAGCGTTCGCAAAATGCGATATGCATAATGCCTGTCGCCTTCAAATTGAAGAACTGTATCAACCATGTGTTCTAAAATTTTCGGACCAGCAATTGTTCCATCTTTAGTAATATGACCAATTAAAAAAACAGGCGTGTTTGTTTCTTTGGCGAAACGTTGAAACTCCGCAGCGCATTCACGAATTTGCGACACACTTCCCGGCGGAGATTCAATATAAGATGAATGTAAAGTTTGAATAGAATCAACGATCACCAATTGCGGATTCAATTTATTTATTTCCTGGAAAATTATTTGTGTGGAAGTTTCTGTAAGCAAATAAAAATTTTCATTTTGAATTTTTAACCTGTCCGCGCGCATCTTAATTTGCTGCTCACTTTCTTCTCCACTAATGTATAGCGTGGTAATATTTTTCAGCAACAATCCGTTTTGTAAAAACAAAGTGCTTTTACCAATACCAGGTTCGCCAGCGATCAGCACAATACTTCCTCCAACAATACCTCCGCCGAGTACTCTGTTCAATTCTGCGTCATCCGTAACAATTCTTTTTTCTTCACCACTGATCACTTCACTAAGAGAAATTATTTTTATTTCTTTTTTTTCTCCTGAAAAACTTTTTCTTTTTAAATCTTCAAGCTTGCTGTCTTTTATAATGACTTCTTCAATAAAAGTATTCCACTGTTCACATGATGGACATTTACCCAACCACTTTACACTTTCGTATCCACAGTTGCTGCAAAAAAATGCGGTCTTAACTTTACTCATGCGATAAAGTTATTGTTAAGAAAATAAAAATCTATCAAAATAATTTGTAGAAAAAATTCGATGCGGAAAAAACCAGAACAAAAAATTTGAAAGTAACACAGCGATGAAAATAAACTTAGAATTATTAAAAGTAAAAGGGTCAGCAATTAAGCCGACCCCTTACTTACTAACCCATTAAATT
>DATHPY010000334.1:0-4181 GCA_035483315.1 Puia sp.
CTGTTGTTGTTTCAAAAAATAAGGAAAATGTTTTTTGCTGAGCTTTGACCATTTTATTTTTTTGGGGTCAAGAATATTATCATCCTTATCAACAACCATCAGGTTTTCTTTTTTCAGGTAATCAATATTTTGCTGAATCTTCGGCAACATTTCTTTAAAAATAATACTGTAAGGAACTGTCCATTGGGGATATGTAATGAAGTTAGAAACCTGGCTTGTTAATAATGGCGTTCTTGTTTTTGGATCGCCAACAATTATTCTTGATTCAAAAGCCACGGTGTCATCATCATAAACCTGCAGCATAAAAGATGGAAGATTAACCCATATATAAGTGTGTGGCAAAGTATCCGGCAACAGTTTATAACGGTCAAGGTTAACCGCAATTCTTTTGAATTTTACAATGTCAGAATTATTAAGTTCATCAACCACGTTTTCTGAAATATGCCCAGTAATTTTTAATCCCCGTTTTTTCTGAAACTTTTTTATAGCGCTGATGAATTGTGTCGTATCCATCTCCAGTGAATCTGAAGAAATTGTTCCGTTTTCAAATAATCTTTTTTCAAGCTGGTTAAAAAAAGTGATGGAATCTTTATACGGATACAATAGATAAGTGTAAGGTTTAAATTTTGCAGTTGCCAAAAAGCCTTTTAAATAAGTTTTCAGTGAATCATAACCGATGAGTTTAGGTTCAAGATGTATTAGAGTTGAATCTATACTTCCCGATTGAATTGCCTGGTTTAAAGTTTGGGTTAAAATAGAATCTTTGAGCAGAGTGTCAGTTCTTAATGTTACACTATCATAAGCAAAACGCCCTTGCTTCAGATCTTTTGCTAATTTTAAAAACGCATCTGTAAGTAAAATATCTGCACGCGCCCAAATCACCGCATTCTTTTTTGCAATAGAATCCTCAACTAGCACACGACGGATAAACGATAACGCGCTGTAATGATAATCGGAAGGAAACAATCCGCATTCTTTGGAATTTTGAATAAACTTATACAATGAGTCTGCAAGAGGCAACCATTTTTCATCTTTATTCCAAAACGAAGAATAATTTTTAGCGCTGTAAATACTGTCATCCAATTTTATATAACTCAGTTGAACAGTATCATTAAGCTTGCCTTTATTTTGAGAAATATAATCAAGTGTTTTTTCAAGATCATTACTAATACGATCAGGCATTTTTTCAGGTTTGTTCACAATGTCGCTTTCAGGCTGTTTTTTATTGTTTTTACAACAGAAAAAAAACAGGCTGAAAATAAAAAATAACAGAATGCTGAGTGCAGGCTTTTGATATGTCATGTAGTGAACAGGTGTTTATTCGGCGCAAATGACTTATTTTCAACAAACAATATTATTTTAATTTTTTCAGTCATTTTATGCGCTACAATATAACACAAGGATTGAACATTTTATTTATTACAACGACTATTTTTTTCGCTGACACTTATTGCTGTGTTGCACAGAATGTTCAGGATTCTTCATTGCATGCTATTAAAACTTTAGAAGAATATCAGCAAACGATAAAAACTGATTCCAATAAACAAATGATAAATGTTGAAAAACTTATTCCAAATATTGATCTTGATTTACGTTATGCCTCCGAAAATAATTTTATGCATCGTATAATGTATCCGGAAAAACCAACTTTCACTTTTCTTCGTTTGCCTGCAGCAAAAGCATTAAAGCAAGTGCAAAAAGAGCTCAACAAAAAAGGATTGGGGTTGAAAATTTTCGATGCATATCGTCCATATTCTGTAACAGAAAAATTTTGGGAATTGGTGCATGATGATCGATATGTTGCCGATCCAAAAAAGGGTAGTGGACATAATCGCGGAATTGCTGTTGACCTCACTATTATCAATGTCAAAACAAAAAAGGAATTAAAAATGCCGACAGGATTTGACAACTTTACAGATTCTGCTCATCACGATTTCGTCAATTTTCCGGATGAAGTTTTAAACAACAGAAAACTATTAAAAGAAACTATGGAGAAATACGGATTTGTTGAATTTCCCACAGAATGGTGGCATTACAGTTTGCCCAATCCCGAAAAATATGAAGTATTGAATTTGCCATTCACAGAGCTTGAAAAACAATAGCATACAAAAGTTATTCACATTACAATATTCAGTCTCCGTTTTCGTTTTATGAGTAACCCTAAAGTCGGTTCTTATGAAACACGTAATGAGCGTAGTAGAACGCCCTATAACCAAACTTATTTTTTGTTTTATCGCAGGTATAACCGTTGCTGTTTTAATTTTCGGTTACATCTTGCAACTCGGTTAATTCAACCTTTATTTTCATCACATCTTATCGCATTTTTTCTGTTTATTTTTTTGCAGAAAATCGTCTTTCACACAAAAAAATTTTTTGTCGTAACTTAATTGTTTAGTCAGCTAAATAAGCGATAGTTTTATTTTGATACCAGCTTCAGTTTTTCATAGCATCATCGTTGCGTCGCAATCCTTTCGTCTGTGGAATATCTATTGAACTGAAGTCTTCAAAATGTAACTTGCATTAATTAACCATCTAACTCTTGTTATGTCTTCGAGAAGAAATTTTTTGAAGTTAAGCGCAATCAGTTTAACAGCTCCGGATGTATTCACTTCATTAAAAAACAAAAACAATTTTTCTCCGCGTAAAGAAAATGCAGACAAAGATTTTTTGCAATTGGGAATCGCCGGTTATTCATTTTTAGATGTAACTATTGAACAGTCAATTGCCATCATGCAAAGAGTTGGAATAAATACGTTGTCAATTAAAGATTTTCATTTGCCGTTAAATAGTACGCAGGAAAAAATTGACGAAGTGAAATCGAAATTCAATGCAGCCGGAATAACTATTTACGCAGTTGGTGTTATTTATATGAAAGATGAGAACGAACTGAACAATGCATTTGATTACGCAAAAAAAGTTGGTGTGAATTTAATTGTATGCGCGCCAAATTATGACCTGCTTCCGCAACTTGAGCGACAATCAAGAACATATAATATTCGCGCAGCAATTCACAATCACGGACCGGAAGATAAATTATATCCAGGACCAAAAGATGTTTACGACCGCATTAAAAATCTTGATAAAAGTATTGGATTATGTCTCGATATTGGTCACGCAATGCGCGCAGGTGTTGACCCCGCAAAAGCAGTTGCCGATTATGGTTCGCGCATTTTTGATATGCACATCAAAGATGTTTCTGCTGCAGTTAACGAAGGAAAATCAATCGAAGTTGGACGAGGCGTGATTGATTATATTTCTTTAATTAAAGAACTTAAAAAAATAAAGTATTCTGGCAAGTGCAGTTTTGAATATGAGAATGTAATGAAAGATCCATTGCCAGGCATCGCCGAATCTGAAGGATTTTTCAGAGGCGTTGAACGCGCTATTGAATAAGTTTCATTCTTCACAGATCATTAAGAAAAAAATCTCATGAGAAAATTGTATAAAATATTTTTCATTGCTTTACTATTCTTCGGCAAATTTTCTTTCTCGCAAAATTTCAGAACAGATTCATTTTATCTTTTAAAAGCCGATCGTGTATTTGATGGCGAACAAATGCACGAAGGTTGGTTGGTTTTGGTTTATCGAAATGGCATTACTGCAGTTGGCGATGCAAAATCAATAACTATTCCTGCCAATACAAAAGTTCTTGAGTTTCCCGGATGCACATTATTGCCTGGATTAATTGAAGGTCACAGCCATTTGTTTCTTCATCCTTATAATGAAACTTCCTGGAATGACCAGGTGTTGAAAGAATCGCGTGCTGAACGTGCAGCGAGAGCAACTGTTCACGCAAAAAATACATTAATGGCAGGTTTTACAACAACCCGCGATCTCGGAACAGAAGGATCCTGGTATGATGATGTGGGTTTGAAAGAAGCCATTGAAAAAGGAGTTGTCCCCGGCCCGCGAATTTTAGCATCTACAAGAGCGATCGTTGCAACGGGAAGTTATGGCCCGAAAAATTTAAGTTATGATGTTGTAGTTCCAAAAGGCGCTGCCGAAGCCGATGGTGAAGAAGGAATAGCAAAAGAAGTGCGAACGCAAATTGGAAAAGGAGCAGATGTAATAAAATTATACGCTGATTACGGTTGGGGAGAAAATTATGAAGCCGCACCAACTTTTACTGTTGAAGAATTGAAAAAAGCTGTTGAAGTGGCAACCAGTAGTGGAAGAATTGT
>DATHPY010000335.1:0-4825 GCA_035483315.1 Puia sp.
AGTTGCTGTAACCGGCTCGGGCCGTGTGGCGCACGGTGTTTTGGAAGTAATGAATTTATTGGGAATTATTGAAGTGGAACCCGATGAATTTTTACAAAGAAATTTTTCTTATCCTGTTTTTGTACAACTGAAAGGAAATGATTTGTACGAACGCAATATAACGGGCAAGTACAACCGGGAAGATTTTCATGCTCATCCGCAAAATTACCATTGCAAGTTTTTGTCTTATACAAAAGTCACCGACATTTTAATGAACGGCATTTACTGGGATGAACACATGCCACGATTATTTAATTGGGAAGATCTAATTGCAAATGATTTTAAAATTCAAACTATTGCTGACATCACCGACGATAAAGGCGGCTCCATACCATGCAACATCAGTGATGGCACAATGGAAGAACCGATCTATGGAATAGACAAATCATCGCAACTACGAACATCGCCTTATCTGCCAAACTCGATAGACATCATGGCTGTTGGCAATTTACCTAATGAACTTCCACGAGATGCATCGCGATATTTTGGCGAGCAGTTAATAAAATATGTGCTTGCCGATCTGATCAATGGCAATTCTCCAATTATTGAAAAAGCGACAATGGTAAAAGATGGAAAGCTGACGGAGCATTTTAATTATATGAAAGAATATGCTGGAATTAATTGATAATTGAAAATGGATAATTATAGAGCTGTATTTCCACTTGCTACTCGCCACTCAATACTTACAAATTGAGGTAATAATCTTTCATTAACTCTATAAATTCATCCGTATAATCGCCATCTTTATTTAAGATCGTTAATTCATATTCGTCTGGCATTGCATTTTTAATTCGTGAAAAATGCATAATAGTTCTGAAGTAATCATGTTCCGGAGTTTGTTTTACAATTAGTTTTTCTTTCAGATAGAAATTATTTCGCGAAGCTAATTCTTCAAAATATTCACATCTGTTGTAAGGCAACAAAACGCCGAAGCTACCGGTTGATTTTAAATTTGCATCAATTGCTTTTATCAATTCTTCCAATGTTAATTCCTTGCTATGTTTGGCAATATTTTTTTTATCTGTTAATGACTGCAAACTCGATTCAAAAAACGGTGGATTAGAAATAACGAAATCATATTTTTCGGTGAATGAGTATTCACGAAAATCCCCGGGAAAGATTTTCACCCTATCTTTCAATTCATTTTCATTTATATTTTCTTTTGCTTGCTTGTATGCATCAAGATCAATTTCTATTCCATGAATTTCCGCTTTACTTTTTTGCGCGAGCATAAACATTAATAAACCGGTTCCGCTGCCTGCATCGAGAATCAATGAATAAGAAGGAATTTTTTCAGCAAACCATGCGCCGAGAATACACGCGTCTGTACAAACTTTCATCGCACATGCATCCTGGTGAATGATGAACTGTTTGAATCTAAAATAGGAGTTGGGCATGATAAGTATGAGATATGAGGTATGAATTATGAATTAAGAAGTTGCAATTCAGGAAACAAAGAATAAGCATTTTTATGCTAAGCTATTCAATTTTCATTCTACATTATAAATTTCAAGCCTCATACTTCATACTTCATAATTCATACCTCATACTTAAATTCACCACTCCGCTCTTGCGCCCGATCTTACATTTAGCGGAGAAAAATCTTTAGCCAAAAATTTATAATAACCGGCAATAGCGATCATCGCAGCATTATCTGTGCAATATTCAAATTTGGGAATAAAAGTTTTCCAGTTATTCTTTTTTCCCATTTCTTCAAAAGCAAAACGAAGTCCGCTGTTTGCAGAGACTCCGCCAGCAATGCAAATATCTTTTACCCCGGTTTCTTCTGCAGCTTTTTCTAATTTATGCAGCAGAATAGTAATTATTCTTTTTTGAATGGAAGCGCAAATATCATCCAGATTCTCATTCACAAAATTTTCATTCTTGTTTTTATTTTCCTGCAAAAAATAAAGTATCGAAGTTTTTAATCCGCTGAAACTAAAATCCAGTCCGGGAATTTTTGGTTCAGGGAATTTAAATTTGTCCGCGTTTCCTTGCTGGGCATATTTATCAATCAATGGTCCGCCGGGATAGGGAAGTCCTAATAATTTTGCAGATTTATCAAATGCTTCACCCGCAGCGTCATCAATTGTTTCACCAATTACTTTCATGTCAAAAGGAGAATTGCACAAAACTATTTGTGTATGTCCGCCACTAACGGTCAGGCATAAAAACGGAAATGCTGGTTTCGGATCATCAATTAAATTAGCGAGCACATGCGCTTGCATGTGATGAATGGCAATTAACGGAATGTTCAATGATAAGGCGAGTGATTTTGCAAATTGCGCTCCAACTAATAATGAACCGATTAATCCGGGAGCTTGTGTAAAAGCAATTGCACTAATAGATGACGGCTGACAGTTGGCACTTATGAGAGCTGCGTCCACAACAGGAATAATATTTTGTATGTGCGCTCTGCTCGCTAATTCAGGAACTACGCCGCCATATTTTTCGTGAACAGATTGATTGGCGATCTTATTAGAAAGAATAATTCCGTCTCTGCAAACAGATGCTGATGTTTCATCGCAAGAAGATTCTATGGCGAGAATTACAATTGACAAGTTGAATTGTTGAATTGTTGAATTGTTGAATTGTTGACAAAAATTGGATTGCAAAATTAAAGTATTAAGCAATCAACCTAATTAACTTTTCAACTTGGCAACTTACTTGCTTCTTATGGCCACAACCGGATCAAGTCGCGCTGCACTGATTGCAGGAATAATTCCTGCAAGTACACCAACGATAATACAAATGCTGATTGCAAGAATAATAATATCCAGGGGAATAAAAACTTTGAATGGAAAAATTGCTGAAGCAATAATAGTAATAACAAAAACGCCGAGCAAACCAATGAGTCCGCCTATGATGCAAAGAAATGCTGACTCCAATAAAAATTCGCTGAGTATCATATTTTTTTTGGCGCCGATCGCTTTTTTCAAACCAATTTGCCCAATACGTTCGCGAACGGTAACAAACATTATGTTGGCAACGCCAAACATACCGACGATGAGAGAGATGCCTGCAATTACCCAGCCGCCAATATTCATCCAGCCGGTTAGTTTATCAAAAAAATCTGTTGCATTACCAATGTCGTTCAAAGAAAAATTATCTTCCTGTGTGGGACTTAATTTTCGGATTGACCGCATCACACCGCGCAGTTCATCTTTTAGCTCTGCAATTGGCATAGACGTAGCACCTTTCACCATTATTGTTGGACTGGAAAATTCTTCAACCGTCATTTGCTTCATAAATATATATGGCATCAACAAACTGTGGTCATAATCCCATGCGTTAAAAATATTTTGTCCCTGTTTTGCGATCACGCCAATTATCAAAGCTACTTTGGCATTTTTCAATTTTACAAACTGACCAACTGCTTTATCCGCTTTTCCAAATAATTCTTCAGCAATCGTGTATCCCATTACAATTTCGTTTGCGCCATTGGCAAATTCATCGTTACGAAAAAATCTTCCGTAACCAATAGTAATTGGTTGCACATCCGGAAACTCTTCTGTAATGCCGTAATAATTTACTCCCGTCATCACAGCATCTCCATAATCCACATCGCCGTTAATGTTCATAAAAAAAGAAATATTCGTGGAGTCGGGCGCTTTTGTCTGCACAATTTTCATTTCTGCATATTTCACTTCCGGTCTTTTAATATATTTCCACCATGGATAATCCGGTCCGCCGCCATTTTCCCATTTACCGATAAACACCGTGTGACCGGCAATGGATTGTAATTCTGTTTTCAAAGCAAGGTTCATACTGCTCACAATTGCGAGCACGCTGATGATGCAAAAAATTCCAAAAGTAATCCCGAGTAAAGAAAGAAAAGTTCGCAGCTTGTTGGAGCGAAATTCCTGCAAAGCCATTTTAAAACTCGTCCATATTATTTCTAAATAACGAAGCATGCACAAATATAAAAAATCAAATGCACTATAAAGCTTTAAAATTTGATAAATATATTTTGTTACTCGGCCAATCAATACTATTAAGCACCGTTGCGTCGCACTCTTGTACGACAACAATTCCATGAGCGGTATCCGAGTACTGGTAATATGTAGGGATCTCGGTTACCAACAACTGGAAACAACCAACAAATATTTACATTTGATTTTCAAATTCAGATCAATGATTAATACAGTCTCAATTTCTCCCTGGCTCACAGTAAGAAACAGCGCGGAAGCAGTAAAATTTTATACAGAAGCATTTAATGCAGTTGAAGTTTATCGAATCGAATCGCCCAATGGAGAAGCAGTGGTAAGACTTTCCGTTGCAGGCGCAGAATTTTGGTTAAGCGATGGTGACAAGGGTAATACAAATCCCGAACAAATCGGCGGCGGCACAATCCGAATGATTTTAACTGTACCAAATCCTGAAAAAATATTTGAACAGGCATTTGCAGCCGGAGCAACAGAAATATTTCCAGTTGGCGAAGAACATGGCTGGAAATTAGGAAGACTCGCCGATCCATTTGGATTGCATTGGGAAATTGGGCATCCGGTTGATGGGAACTAGTTTTGTACATTCATTTGAAACAGGTTTTAAATGTTATAAAGTGAGTTGAAATGGAAGCGTTGAATGTTGAACTGAGATTGAGGTCACAGTAGTACAAAAGCTTAATCCAACCTCCTGTCCCGAAAACGGGCCGTCATCGTTTTCGGGTGTGCTTTTTTGGCTCTTTTTTGCATAGGCAAAAAAGAACAAATAAAATTTTGAAATATTTAGTCAAAAATAATTTTCAAATGTTCATCATAGAAAACGATCTATTAAAAGTAACCAT
>DATHPY010000336.1:0-5825 GCA_035483315.1 Puia sp.
AACAGTTGCGGCGCATTTTTCTTCACGATTATTTTTCTTTCAAAATCCAATCCTGCGCTGTAACCCCAGTATTCATGCACGTTTCGCGCGTAACAGTAAATGCAGCCGTGCTCGCAACCGGCATAAGGATTCATACTGTAACTCATGCCAACATCCGGGCTATCCACTTTATTAACGATCGTTTTTGATTCCTGCTCCATGTATTGCGTAGGAACATTTGTTTCTTCCCAATCATCAATGGCTTCAATATGTTCTTTCGTTGTCTCATCTTTTAAAAAACGATTTTTTGTATTGATCTGCGCGCCACGACCGGCGAGATATTGCGTAGTTTCTTCCTGTTGTTTTGCAGATACTTTATAATGGTCCTGCTGCAATGGGTTGCTCATGTCAAATAATTTTTCTGGTTTTTTTTTGAACCACGGAGACACTGAGAACACAGAGATGCACGGAGAAGAATTAATTAAGAATCATTCGCTTGATTCCATCTTTCATTAATGGAACATGAAAGTTCATGATATAGCCAAGGCGTTTGCCTGTGAGTTTTAAATAACTTAACAACTGTGCTTCCCAAACAGGATGGTAGTTTTCTTGTGCTTTCACTTCAATAATAATTAAATCATCAATCACTAAATCAATTCTTAAGCCTTCATCGATCGCCATATTATTATAAATAATTGGCAATGCCTGTTGTCTTACGAAAGGAATATTTCTCTTTGATAATTCGTAACAGAAACATTTTTCGTAAATACTTTCCAGCAATCCTGGTCCTAAAGTTTTATGAACCGTGATAGCAATATTCATCATTTGCCAGGTCAGCCATTGCTCTCTTTCAGTTATCGGCTTAAAATTATTATTTGCAACATTCATTGTTATTCTTTTATTGAATTACAGAGGCACAAAAACATGGAGACGCTCTGTGCCTCCGTGGTTAAACAAATAAATAGGATACGGATCCTCAACCAAACAACTCACCTTGTTTTATTGCCACCGGTAAATTTTGAAATTCAAATCTCGCTGCAATTTGATAAGGCTTGTCGCCAACTTTTCTTTTTAATAACAACATGCTGTCGGCAATAAACCTGCCCGTGAAATTTTTCTGCGAATATTCTAGCCACGCACTTTCATATTGCCAGGGTTTTAATTGACGCGCCACGGTAAAATGCGGCTCATTCATAAAATGTGGTTTGTTGTCATCATTCAGTTTGAGCAATTTTTGCCACGGCGTAATTTCCTTAACTAAGTTTTTAATCGGCTCTTTTGTGACGACATTAATATATATGGTGTGCGACGGAAAACTTCCAAAATTTCTCAGCTCTACTTTTATCGGATGGTAACCCATTGCCACAGTTTTTAACCGGTTAATGATGCGTTCTTCCATCATTTCCAATTGCACAAAATTTATTAATGTCAGGTGAGGCTTGCCCCAGCGCGCATTCGGCGCATCAAATTTTGTAGCAAACTCATCCTTCACTGCAATAATTTTTTTCCGCAATTCCTCATGCGGATTCAATATCAGCAAATATTCATTTTGCCGGTAACCCGCATCCTGAACAAATAACGATTGCTTTTGCGCTACTAACTTTTTCATTTGCCATTTTTTATTTTATTAATTTTTCTTTTCTCTATTTTTTAAACATCTAACATCAGGCCATTTTCACACTTCCACATTTTTCACATTCTCACGTTTTTTTTGATACCAGCATCAGTTCGCTCTTCATCATCGTTGCGTCGCACTCTTGTACGGCAACAATTCTATTCATCTTCAGTCTGCGGATGCATTTTCAAAATAAATTTTGCCTTCTCTTATTATTTCGGTCACGAAAAACAAATCACATTTTTGTGTAAAACTATTAACTAAAAAATTTGAATGATTAATAATTTAGTATAAATTTACTAAAATAATTAGTAAACAAAAAATAAATTTTATGGATGGGGAAATCTTTTACGGAGCAGCTTATAAAGGCTCAAAAAATTATTCGCAGCGCGATGTGCGCACGGCAAACGCAACCGGCTTCACCGCCGCCGCCGACGATTATATGGAACGCGGAATTGATCTGAATGAACAACTGGTGCGCAACAAACCGGCAACTTTTTTTATGCGCGTAAAAGGAGACGCGATGATCGGCGCCGGAATTTTCGACGGTGATATTGTTATTGTCGACCGTTCCATAAAAGCTGCGAACGGCAGGGTTGTCATTGCAACATTAAATGGCGAAATGCTCATCCGGCGATTTGAAAAAACATTTAATAAAATTCGCCTGCTGCCAGAAACAAATAAATTATCACCGATTGATGTTGACACTTCCATCGCAGAATTTTCGGTGTGGGGAGTGGTGACTTATACAGTTCACCCCCTCGCCCCCTGAAGGGGGAATTTAGATACTCGCGAAGTGAGATAAACCATCCAGATAAAGAATAAATTTTTAACCTTATCATGAAAAAGAAAATGTTTTATGGAGCATCGCCATTAATATTTGAAAGAGCGAAAAGATTACGCGATCATACAACACATGCAGAAATGATCCTTTGAAATTATTTAAAAAATGATCAATTGGGGTATAGATTCAGAAGACAACATCCTGTCAGAAATTATATTGTTGATTTTTATTGTCACAAATTAAAATTAGTTATCGAAGCCGATGGTTCGATTCACAATAGCAAAGAAGCGAAAATATCAGACGAAGAAAGACAAAAAAATTTGGAGGCGGAAGGAATTAAAGTGATACGATTTACTAACGCTGAAATATTAAAAAATATAGAAAGTGTAATGGAGAAAATTAATTCCTTAATTAATGCGCCAAGCTAAAGAAATTACCAGGGGCTTGCGGAACCCCCTTCAGGAGGCAAGGGGGCATCAAGCTAAAGAGATGATTAAAGAGTTACCATATTCCCCCTTCAGGGGGCAGGGGGGTAGCGCTTTCGCGATAGTAGATTGCAACAGTTTTTATTGCGCATGCGAAAGAGTGTTTGAACCAAAAATTTGGAACAAGCCCGTTGTTGTATTAAGTAACAACGACGGATGTATTGTTTCGCGGAGTGATGAAGCGAAAAAACTTGGCGTAAAAATGGCCGGTCCTTACTTTCAGGCAAAGCATATCATTGAAAAAAATGGCGTGCGTGTTTTTTCATCCAACTATCATTTGTATGGCGACATGAGCATGCGCGTGATGGATACGTTGCGTGCAATCGCCGGCGCAGAGAATGTAGAAGTATATTCCGTTGATGAAGCATTTGTGAATCTTGATAAAATTCCGTTTGAGCAGTTGGAAAAATTTGCACACGAAATAAAAGAAACTGTTGAGCAGTGGACAGGCATTTCCGTTTCCGTTGGTGTTGCGCCAACAAAAACACTTGCGAAAATTGCAAACCACATTGCTAAGAATGATAAAGCAAAAACAAAATGCGTGAGTTTATTAATAACGGAAGACGAACAACGAAAAGCATTACAACAAACACGCGTGAATGGTATTTGGGGAGTTGGCGGCGCGTATGCAAATAAATTAATTAATTGGGGAATCACCAGCGCATGGGATCTGCGTAATATGCCCGACGAATGGGCGCATGCAAATATGGGCGGAGTTGTCGGCGTGCGATTGCTGAAAGAATTACGCGGCGAACCTTCCATTATAATGCGCGAAGAATTGGAAACAAAAAAAATGATCGCGACCACGCGCATGTTCGGCAGACCAGTCACTGAACTAAATGAATTGAAAGAAGCGATTGCAACATATACATCCCGCGTGGCGGAAAAATTGCGCAGGCAACATTGCGCTGCAAAAACAGTGAGCGTTTTTATTGTGCCTAAAGAAGAAAGTCATTCCATGAATTTCAGTCATGGTCCGTCGTTGAGTTCGTACATCACTTTACAATCAGCAACTTCATTCACGCATGAGTTGATAAAACCTGCTATGAAATTAGTTGAAGATATTTTTTTGAGCGGAAAAATTTATAAAAAAGCGGGAGTGATGCTGAGCGGGATCGTTCCTGATACATCCATACAGGGAAGTTTTTTTTCCGTTGAATCAAAAGGTGTTAATCGTTTTTTAATGAGCGCTGTTGACAATGTAAACTTCAGCATGCGCGATGATGTAGTTAGATTCTGTTCTTCTGGTATGAGTAAAAATTGGAAAATGCGACAGGAACTTCGCTCATTGAGACATAGTACAAGATGGGATGAGTTGAAAGAGATTTCTTAATGTGCGAAATTGAAGTGTGAAAATAAATTATCAATAAGCCTGTATCAATACTTCAGTGGGTATTTTTAGTTTGTCATGAAGTTGACGTATTGCCTCGAGGGACAATTTTCTTTTTTTATTTAAGATCTCACTGGCTCTGCTTTTTAAACCTACAATTTTAGCAAGGTCAGTTTGGTTATAACCTAATTGTTCCATTCTGAATTTTATTGCTTCAACAGGGTCAGGAAGCCCGATAGGAAAATATTCATTTTCATACTTGTCAATTAATATACTTAACACTTCAAGTTCATCGCCTTCTGCAGAATCTTTTTTTGCATTAAAAATTTTTTCAAGTCTTTCCAACGCCCTGTTGTAATCTTTTTTAGTTTTTATCGGTTTTACTGTCATTGTTTAAATTTTTGTTGCGTCGATCTTATCGTACTCAGCATGTGTCCCTATAAATCTAATCCATACCATTTGATAATCATAATTAATTCTCACAATAAGCCGGTAATGATTTCCTTTGATATTAAAAACGACTCTATTATCAATGAGAAAACTTGCACTTAGGTATTCAATTTTAATATTTCTTGTATTCTTCCATTCTGCATTGCTCGTTTCCTGGAACCATGCTTTTAATTGCTGCTCACAGTCCGGATGCTTTTGCCAAAACTCACGAAGTGTCTTTTTAGCGATTACTCTCAAACTATTTTTATCAAATATACTAAAAGTTCCCGAAATGGGATATTTTTTCTTGAAGTTTTGGCATCTGAGAGTTACTCTTTACCATCTTTCTTGTACAACAATTTAAAAGCATTAAAAACTGCCTGGTGCATTATTGTTCCATGATCTTCATTCGGTAAATAATCAAAAAAAATTTTTACAGTTTTGCTTTTTGTTGATTGTAGTTTTTCCGACAGCAATTTTGCATCAATTTCCATTACGTGCTTGTCGCCAATTGCCGCGCCCTCTTTACCAACGCCAATATAAATTCCTGTTTGCTGCGTAAAATTATTTTCCAGCATGCGCGAAGTTTGTTTTAATAAAGATCCATCATCCCACCAAATGCTTGGGCTGATAATAATATATTTATTGAACAGCCCAGGTTTTTTTAAAAGAATTTCAGTTGCTAAAAGTCCGCCCAGCGATTCACCAATAATTGTTTTTGATGCTGATGTTTTGTAATTGCTTTCAATAAATGGCTGAAGTTCTTTTTCGATGAATGCAATAAATTTTTCGGAGCCGCCAGTTGTTGGATATTGTTTTTTATCTGCAGCGATGGTTGTTGGATAGGTAAGATCCCTGCGCCTGTCAACATTGGCAATACCGACAACAATTGATTTCGGCATGTGATTTACCCATGAAAAACTATTGAATTGCACAAGTCCGACGATATGTATAAAATCTTCATCGGCGGAACCATCCAATAAATAAATTACCGGGTATTTCACGGTATCATTTTTATCATATCCTTCGGGGAGATAAATATTTAAAATTCTTTTTTCAGCAAGTTGCTTTGATTCAATTTCTTCAATTACGCCGAGTACAAATGGTTTGGTGGTATTGGATTGACCGAAAGAAGTTAACGCGCAACAAGCAAATGCAAAAGCAAGTGAAATTATTTTCATTATTGAAATTACAAAAGATAAT
>DATHPY010000337.1:0-6076 GCA_035483315.1 Puia sp.
CCAATCTTGCAACAGGCGTACCCGCACAATTGTTAGCAAATCGTCCGGATGTTCAGCAGGCGGAATTTCAACTGCGCAATTCATTAGAATTGGTGAATGTTGCAAGAACATATTTTTATCCGTCATTCACCATTACAGCTTCGGCCGGATTTTCCAATACTACAATAGAACAATTATTTAATCCCGTTAGTTTTTTCGCAAACATCACCGGCGGATTATTGCAACCCATTTTTGACCAGGGAAGAAATAAACAACGGTTAAGTATAGCCCAGGCGGCGCAGGAAGAATATTTAAATACTTTTAAAAAAACAATATTGACTGCAGGACAAGAAGTGTCGAATGCATTATTCAGTTACCAGAGCGCAGTTCAAAAACAATCGCTTCGCAAAGAACAAATTAATTATCTGCAAAAATCTGTTGATTATACAAAACAATTGCTCGAATATTCTTCCGCTACAAATTATACAGATGTGCTCACGTCGGAGCAAAGCCTTCTCGCAGCGCAACTAAGCAGCATTAACGATAAATTGCAACAGCTAAATGCCATAGTTAATTTATATAGAAGTTTGGGCGGCGGATGGAAATAAAAAATATCACAACTCTATCTTTTAATCAAGAGGTAATTCAATATTCAATAAATATCCTTTCCCGGGCGCGGTAATTATTTCCATAGTTCCGTTTTGCATATCGACACGTCCTGCGATATTATGTAATCCTATTCCATTTGATTTTTGTTCGCTATCTGCTCCTACCCCATTATCATTTATACAAACAATAAGTTTTCCCGAAAGCTTTTTTAAAGTAACATTCGCATGCGTCGCTTCGGAATGTTTTAAAATATTACTGAGTTGTTCCTCGACAATCGGGTAAATAGCCAGTTTATTATCGGCTGCGAGATTGTCTGTAATATTTTTTTCAACTTCTAAAACGATAGACAATGAGGAATGAATTTTCATGCTGTTTATTAATTCTCTCAACGCATCTTCCAAACAAACATCTTTCATTGAACCGAGTATCAGCGATTTTGAAACCGACCTTATCTCTCTTATCGCTTTCATTATATACTCATGACTTTTGTACAGCAATTCTTTTTCCACTTCATCTTCGCGAATGGCAATGTCAACATCAAGTTTTGCAGTGGCCAGAATCTGGTTAATATTATCGTGCAGCTCGCGGCCAATTAATTTTCTTTCTTTCTCCTGCGCCTGAATTGCAATTGTAGTGATAAGTTTTTGTTTTTCAATTTCACGCTTTACCATTTCTTCTTGTGTTTTTTTTCTTTCAATACTGTATTCAATGGATTTTGCTAGAAGTGTTTCATCAAAACTTCCTTTTACAAGATAATCCTGCGCGCCGAGTAAAATCGTGCGCAATGCAACCTGTTTATCAGAAAGCCCAGACAAAATAATAATGGAAAGATGTGGCGCCTCTCCGTGCATCGCCTCGAAAGATTCTATTCCTTCACTGTCAGGAAGAGCGAGATCAAGAAAAATCAAATCAGGCATAAGTACAGCCAGTTTATTCCCTGCGTCGCATACTTGCGCCAGTGCTATAACGGAGATAGTTAGCCGAAATACTTTTACAAAAAAAGCCCCGAAAGGGGCTTTAATTTTTTTTGGATCGTACTTGAAACAATTTAATCGCTCAATCAAATTGCTCCTGGTTCAAAGGATTCCGGTTAAACCGGTATGGATTTTTTGGCTGCAGGTGTTGATCTGTAAACTGGTTCCTGGGTTTTTCGGATTTTGGTTTTAAAGGATAACAGGATCTGGTTTATCGGGATATTGGTATAACCATTTTACATATCAGCCTGACACAGCAAACATACATTAGCAACAAATAATACAAAAGAGAATATTCGCCCGATTTTGCGATTTCAGTATTTCCTACGGATTTTCGTAGAATTACGATGTCTGCGTGAAATCAAATTCAACTGAAATTATTTCCAGATTTACAGTTCGTCATAAAATTATGTATATAACGGTTATATACAACCGAAAAAAATAATTTAGCGAACTCACTTAATTATGCTTTCTAATTGCTGCTGAATTTCGAAAAGTAATTTCTTGTCTAACTTTTCAAGGGCTTTTTGATCCTGTCCAGGCATTTTTATAACGCGGAAAGAGCCTTCATCATCAGGTTCAAAAAATACTTCCAGTTCGTCAATCAGCACCTTAAATTTATAGGAGTAGCCTTGTTGTAAAAGTTGGGCTGCAAAATCCTGTTGGCTGTCATTGTAATTAATAGTGATTGTAAATGGGTCCGTCATTTTAAATATTTGTTTCTGAAAAAGTCTTTTAAAAGTTTGTTTCGATTAATAAAGATCGAATAATAATTAGCGGAGTCCATAAAATAAAAATCCTGCTAAATTATCAATAGCAGGATTTTTATTTTTGAAGTTATTTAGCGGTCCGGACGGGATAGCCCTATCGCTTACACCCTTCGGAAAATCAACAACTTTTATTTTTGGTCGATTTTTTGGTCGATTAAAACAGCAATTCTGATCAATCTTTCCCTGCTTTTATAGAGGCTAACGTTTACTCCCTAAAGATACAGTTTCATTTACTATATTATTATTAGTCTCAAAAAAGCCAAACTTTTTTTTACTAAAGAATGTTTGTTGATTTGGAATTAGCGATTTGATATTTTGTTTTAAAATATGAAATAATTTCTCTTAGATCGACTATCGACTTTCTCCTCAATTTCCATTACAAGTATTATTGAAAAACGTCTTCAGCAAAACAAAACCGATTGCAAATGTGATTTTTGGTTTAAAAAATTCTTTCATTGGTAAAACATGAAATTGTAGCTTTTTTACTACACACTTAACAGGCAAAATCAGATAGCAACTATCCACGATGTTCTATTTTCTACGGAACTATCTCAGCGTTTCTTTGTGTCATCATTAAACGAAATGATTTTGAAAAATGGAACGCGGAAAAACGATATCAGCCAATTACGAAAACAAAAATAATTTTCACAACGGCAGGCAATTTACAAACCGGTGTTTCAATCTTGTAATGAAAACTATCCGTACCCTATACTATGAACTTTCCTCTGAAAAACACAAAAAGTTTCTAACTGACCAATCAATGTCCAAAAGTCTGGGACTTTTGACAAACAATCTAAACCTTGTATCCGTAGAAACCCGTGCAAAATCCAAAGCCCGAGAAAACCTAAACCCTACCCTGTGGACTAAAATCTTACCCTTAAAAAACCAGTCAAAGTCCAAAAATCCAACGGCCTGTGCAAACCATCCAAACCCTGTATCCGTGGAAAACCGTCCAAAATTCAAGGCCCAAGAAAACCTAAACCGTACCCTGTGGACCAAAATCGTATCCTTTAAAAACCAATTAAAATCCAAAGATCCAAAAACCAGAAATCCACAGAACCACTTCCTATCCCTTGAAAATCGTCCAATGTCCGAAAACCTGAAAACCGTCTCCTGATGATCGCTGCACTCGACGTATTCTCTGTTTTACCTGTACTCAAGAAAGGCATTTTTTTCGGCAGGCTTTTAAAGCCTATGTTGATTGATATGCCTGGATCCCACGGACCTGATCCGTTGTACCTATTAACAAGAAAACCGGTTGTTATTTCCACCGAAACAAAATTTGTCCGGGAATTGCACCAGTACGCGAATGCAAAACCAGTAAGCGCTTTAGAGCGCTTACTGGTAACATCAGGTAATCATGATGAAATCCATTTTTTTGATTAATCAATTCACCCTTTTATGGAAAAAATTAATGTTGTTTTAATCGGCGATCAACGCCTGATGCGTGAGACCTGCGCTTCTCTTCTCACCCGAAATAATGATATTTGTGTTCTTAGTGATGCAAAAAATTTTGATGTGCTCATGTCGTTAAATCTCAGTCCAGATATTGTGATTATTACAGGTGGAATGAACAAAATGCACGGACCTGATGTGGTTAAAATTGCAAAAGATACTTTTCCGCTTGCATCTGTTATGGGATTATTCATGAACATCAATCTGAGCTACGCGCGTAAAATGATGAAGGCTGGAATGAAAGCTTATCTTACCGATGATTCTTCCATTAATGAAATTTTTGCAGCAATCGAAGAACTTTGCCGTGGCAAAGAATATATATGCGATGAAATCAAAACGCTTTTATCAAAACAAATTCTACTTGAAAATAATTCCATTGATCATTTTCAATCACTTTCTTCGAGAGAATTACAAATCATCAACTTCGTAAGAAAAGGTTCCACGTCGAAAGATATTGCTGCTGAACTTAACATTACTTTTCGAACCGTCGAGACGCACAGGCACAATATTTTAAAAAAGCTGAACATCAAAAATTCTTCAGCGCTCGTAAATTATATGTCTTTTGCTATTGGAATGGCCAATGCAGTATAAAAGATCATTTTCATTTCACTCATAAGTGCAAATACTTAGAACGCTTATTTAATATCTGCTTACACTAAAATTCTCTGTAACTTTTACCCGAAATCTATACGGCTCACCAATATAATTCACAATAAGCCAAACTTCAAACTGACCAGAACCAATGAAAGCTGAGTAAACCAAATGCCATGATCCCGCTAGTGGCGCCGGATAATTTTTTTGCCAATGAAGAAATCTTCAAACACCTGATCAACAGCGTGGAGGATTATGCCATTTTTGTGGTTGACACAAATGGCAATATCATAACTTGGAACAAAGGGGCAGAAAAAATCAAAGGCTATGCCGCCTCCGAAGTTATCGGAAAACATATTTCCATTTTTTACACAGCAGATGATATCAAAAAAAGAGAGCCGATGCAAAATCTAAATTTTGCTGCGGTACACGGTCATTATGAAAAAGAAGGATGGCGCGTACGTAAAGATGGCTCACGATTTTGGGCAAATATTGTTTTTACAGCTCTGCATGATGAGCAAGGTAAGTTAAAAGGGTTTGCTAAAGTAACGCGTGATCTAACCGAGAGAAAAAAAACGGAACAACAATTGGAACTGCTTTCCCGTCAAATAGATCTTTCCAACGATGCCGTCTACACTTGTGATATAAATCTAAAAATAAAAAACTGGAATCATGGCGCGCAAAGCCTTTATGGTTTTTCAAAAGATGAAGCATTGGGAAATGATCCTAACGACTTATTAAAAACAAGCATATCCAAAGAAGAGTTGGGAACAGCATTAAATGTAGTTTCAAAAGAAGATTATTGGTCCGGCGAATTAAAGAGAAAAACAAAAAACGGTAATGATATTTATGTGCGCGCTTCAACCACTACCATCAGGGATAATAAAGGCCTGATCACAGGATACGTTTCAGTAAGTTTTGATATTACGGAAGAAAAAAAACTTCGTGAACAGGTAAATCATCTTGCTACCATAATAGAATATTCTTCTGAAGCAATTCTTTCAAGAGGAATGGACAAGCGTATCATAAGCTGGAACAAAGGCGCAGAAAAATTATTTGGCTACAGCAAAGAGGAAGCAATAGGAAAAATGTTTACAGAGCTCGAATATGTAAAACTTACCGGCAAAGAGGTTTCAGAGATTGAACAGCAGATTGTTGAAACTGGCGTCTGGAAAACAGAGATGAATTATTTCCGCAAAGACGGCTCATTTTTTTTTGGATCGGTAACAGGGAACGCTATAAAAAATCAACAAGGAGAAATAACTGCCATCATTTTTATTATACGAGATATTACCAAGCGCAAAGAACTGGAAGACGAGTTGAAAAAATTAAATGAAGAACTCGAGGAAAAAGTTAAGGAAAGAACTGCAGAAATATCCAAAAATGAAAAACGTTTCCGCGCGTTGATTGAAAATAATAACGATATCATTTCTTTAATGGATGAAGCGCTGAAAGTAGTGTATCGCAGTCCTTCCGCAACCCGTATCACCGGATGGACAAATGAAGAAATAAAAGGAACAGAAGTTGCAGAAAAAATTATACACCCTGACGACAGGGAAAAGATGGGCTATGCTTTCACAGAAATAATGACAAATCCTGGTAAACACGTAAATGTATTCTTCCGAAGTTTACATAAGGATGGCCGTTATATATGGATAGAAGGAATAGTTATCAATATGCTTCATGATGAAAATATAA
>DATHPY010000338.1:0-4807 GCA_035483315.1 Puia sp.
CGCGAAGATCTGAAAGCGTTATCGCTTGAAGAATTGAATACGCTGCTCAACGAAGTATTGGAGCAGGAAGATTATATACGCGCGATCGCGATACGCGATGAGATCAATAGCAGGGGAAAGAAGTAAGATATTTAAGGCACAAGAGACAAGGTACAAGGTTTAAATTCTCGGAGACTTTCTTGTGCCTTGCTCCCTGTCTCTTGTACCTTAATTCTTGTGCCTTGTCTCTTGCGCCTTGATTCTTAAACGTTGTATCTTGAATCTTCATTATGCTCATCTTTCCCAATTGTAAAATAAATCTTGGATTGAATATTATCGGCAAACGCGCCGATGGTTATCACAATATTGAAACTGTTTTTTATCCGGTACAGATCAATGATGTGCTGGAAATTATTCCGGCAGATGAATTTACATTTTCAACTTCAGGATTAACAATCGAAGGAAATGCGGATGACAATTTGTGTGTGAAAGCATATTCGTTATTAAAGAAAGATCTTCCGCAATTGCCGCAGGTCAATATTTTATTGCATAAAGCAATTCCCACGGGAGCGGGGCTGGGCGGTGGTTCTGCTGATGCCGCATTTACGTTGATGTTATTGAATGAAAAATTTCAACTCAACTTATCAACCAGGCAACTACTCGGTTATGCATCACAGTTAGGAAGCGATTGTGCATTTTTTATTATTAACAAACCTTGCTTTGCATCTGGTCGTGGGGAGATTTTAGAAGAGATCGATACTGACCTGTCTGCTTATTCATTTATTTTGGTTCATCCAAACATTCATATTAGTACTTCATGGGCTTTTTCACAATTGAATATTCCAGGTAAAAATTTTTCTGTTAAAGAAATAATAGTTCAGCCGATCTTTTCCTGGAAAGAAAAATTAAAAAATGATTTTGAAGAACCGGCCTTTAATAAATATCCTGAGCTAAAAAAGATAAAAGAGAAATTCTACGATTCAGGCGCGTTATATGCATCCATGACAGGAAGTGGTTCTTCTATTTTCGGGATTTTTGAAAAAAATAATATTCCTTCCATTAGCTTTGAAAAGGATTTCAGCGTATTTACAATTAAATAAATTCTTTTGAAAGTATCCGGTTTTACATTTGTACGCAACGCCGTAAAATTTGATTATCCCGTCATCGAGTCTATCAGTTCCATTCTTCCTCTGTGCGATGAAGTTATTGTGAGCGTTGGCAATTCAGAAGATAAAACAGAAGAATTAATTCGTTCTATTCCTTCAAACAAAATAAAAATTTATCAGTCAGTTTGGGATGATTCATTAAAACAAGGCGGAAAAGTTTTGGCTGTTGAAACGAATAAATCACTCGATCATGTTTCTGTAGATTCTGATTGGTGTTTTTATTTGCAGGCAGATGAAGTTATTCATGAAGAAGATCGCGATGCTATTACTAAGGCGATGGAAAAATATGAAGATGATAATCGCGTGGAGGGTTTGTTATTTAAGTATCGGCATTTTTATGGAAGCTATAATTATGTCGGCGACTCGCGGCAATGGTATGGTCGGGAAATAAGAATAATAAAAAACGATAAAAATATTCGCTCTTACCGCGATGGACAAGGATTTAGAAAGAATGATCAGAAATTAAATGTAAAACCTGTTGATGCATTTATTTATCATTACGGTTGGGTTCGTCATCCGCAAACACAATTGCAAAAGCATTTGCAGTTTGAAGAATTGTATGACAGTAAAAAGTTTTCGGAAATGCAGGCGAAAAAAGCTTCTGATCTATTGGACTATTCAGAGATTGATTCGCTTGAAAAATTTACAGGCACACATCCGTTGATAATGCAGGAAAGGATCAAACATAAAAACTGGGATTTTGAATTTGATATCAGCAGGAAGAATTTTAAACTGAAAGACAAACTTTTGTATTGGATCGAAAAGAAAACGGGAAAACGCTTGTTCGAATATAAAAACTATAAGGTAATTGACAATTGATAATAGAGAATATCAATTTGTATTAAGATGCCTGCCTTCGCAGGCATGACGGTAACTCTCCGCGCTGTTGCACGTCATTCCCGCGCAGGCGGGAATCTGTTTACGGTTTACGGCATTCGCCTTCCGATTTCTGATGTATATTTGAAGCAAGACATTACTGATGCGCTGACACTTTCAGAACTCAATAAAAAACTTTATCTTGCACGAAATATTTCTATCAAACTTTCTTCAACGATATTTCATTTTTTAAATCAAAACCTTGACCTACTCGATCATCGAGGATGACGATATTACCCTTTCCTCAATGAGCTTTCTCTCATTTTAGATTTTAGTTTTCCATTTAGATTTTAGTTTTTTAATTTTTAATTTCCGCTTATGCAATCTGTTTCAAACATAACTAACAAGAGCAATTATTATATTCAGCTTGAAGAAAATTATGGCGCGCATAATTATCATCCGCTTCCTGTTGTATTAACTCGCGGAGAAGGCGTTCATGTGTGGGATGTTGATGGCAAACGTTATTATGATTTTTTGAGCGGATATTCGGCGGTTAACCAGGGACATTGTCACCCGAAAATTATCAGCACATTCATTGAGCAGGCGCAAAAACTTACACTTACATCCCGCGCATTTCACAACGATCTGCTTGGCGAATACGCGAAATTTATTACTGAATATTTTGGTTATGATAAAGTGTTGCCGATGAATACCGGCGTTGAGGCTGTAGAAACGGCAATTAAATTATGCAGGCGTTGGGGTTATGTAGTGAAAAAAATTCCGGAAAATAAAGCGAAGATCATTGTGTGCGCAGAAAATTTTCACGGAAGAACAACTACGGTAATTTCTTTCAGCAGTGATCCGTCTTCATATTCGCAATTCGGTCCGTTTATGCCGGGGTTTAAAATAATTCCTTATAACGATCTGAATGCATTATCAAATGCTTTGCAGGATAAGAATGTTGCGGGCTTTTTGGTTGAACCAATTCAAGGTGAAGCGGGCGTTGTTGTACCTGACGAAAATTATTTGAGTAAAGCAAAACAATATTGCGAAGATGCGAATGTGTTATTCATAGGAGATGAAATACAAACCGGATTATGTCGCACAGGAAAAATGCTTGCGTGTGATCATGAAAATGTTCGCCCGGATATTTTAATTCTTGGCAAAGCTTTGAGTGGCGGCGTTTTGCCAGTGTCGGCAGTTTTAGCCGACGATGAAATTATGCTTACGATAAGAGCAGGTGAACATGGTTCTACCTTTGGTGGAAATCCGCTGGCATGTAAAATTGCAATAACTGCACTGACTGTTTTGAAAGAAGAAAAGATGGCTGAGAATGCAGACGCGATGGGAAAATTATTAAGAGAAGAATTACAAAAATTAAATTCACCTCACATTGCATTGGTTCGTGGAAAAGGATTGTTGAATGCTGTTGTTATCAAACATGCGAAAGAAGATGCAGCGTGGGAACTTTGTCTTGCATTAAAAGAAAATGGATTGCTAGCAAAACCAACTCATGGCGATAAAATAAGATTTGCACCACCTCTAGCAATCACGAAAGAACAAATTTTGGAGTGCGTGGAAATTATTGGTAGAAGTCTCGCGGGTTTGGATTAGATGCCATTTTTCAAAAAACATTCAACACACAATATTCAATTAGCAACTATCAAGTAAAATACAATTGATTTAATTCGACTTTTTTTACCTGAAAATTGAATGTTGAGTGTTGATTATTGAATGTTTTAATTTTATTCAGAGCCAAAAAAATAAACCTGAAGTTCAATAGTAGCATAACCGATGAACGGATTGCGACGCAACGATGATGCTATAAAAAACCGAAGCTGGTATTATAGAAAAAAAATTAAAACATATACTCCCGTTTTTAATTTTTACTTTTGATTTTCTACTTTAATTATGGAGGAAGCAATAGTCCAAAATCACCACGAAGATCATCTCACAAGCTCTGCAATGCTGCGCGATGTTGTTATCGGAATGTCTGACGGCTTGACCGTACCATTCGCGCTGGCAGCGGGTTTGAGCGGCGCCGTGCAGAGTACGGAATTAATAATTATTGCCGGGCTTGCTGAAATTGCTGCAGGTTCCATCGCGATGGGATTAGGCGGATATCTTGCTGCAAAAACGGAATCTGATTATTATAATTCAGAATTAAAAAGAGAATACGCAGAAATAGAAACTGTTCCGCAAATTGAAAGGCAGGAAGTGAAAGATTTTTTTGCAGGATTGGGATTGAAAGAAGAAACGCAACAGCAAGCCGCGGACGAAGTGATAAAAGATAAAGATCGCTGGGCAAATTTTATGATGAAGTATGAATTGGGGTTGGATAAGCCCGATCCGAAACGCGCGCGGAAAAGCGCATTTAATATCGGCGTGTCTTATATAGTTGGCGGATTAATTCCGCTATTGCCCTATTTTTTTGTGAGCAGTGGAATTGACGGATTAAAAATTTCTTCGATCATTACATTAATATGTCTTTTTACTTTTGGTTATTTTAAGAGTAAGATCACGGGAGTAAATGCAATAGGCGGCGCATTACGTGTTACCATTATCGGAGCGCTTGCTGCCGGTTGCGCATTTGGAATTGCGAGGCTGATACAGGGTTAGTGAAAGTTGTTTATCATTTATACATGATTAAATCAAAAAGAGGGATGGCAATCACTAATAAAAAATCGGATATCAAAGCCAAAAATGCATACAAAGAACATTTGGAAATTAGCGGATATTCAAATGTTCAAATAATCGCTAGCCCGGCTGATATTAAAGCTATAAAAGACAACAAGACATATTTTTTTGAAATCAAAATGACCAAACAATCCGAAAATTATTTCGGC
>DATHPY010000339.1:0-4714 GCA_035483315.1 Puia sp.
CTGAAGAATTAAAAGAAGAATTTCGGTTTATTCACGGACAAAACATTACTGTTAAAGTTATTGTTGATAATGAAGAAATCAGGCGTTCGTATTCTATCTGCAGTTCTCCTTTAGAAAACGAATTGCGCATTGCTGTGAAAAAAATTGCGAACGGAAAATTTTCTGCTTATTCAGATCTGCTTCGCAAAAATGCCTTACTTGAAATTTTGCCACCGACAGGAAAATTTTATACAGATCTCAATCCATCAAACAAAAAAAATTATATCGCTTTTGTAGCAGGCAGCGGAATCACTCCCGTTATTTCTATTATTAAAACAACTTTGGCAACCGAACCACAAAGCAGCTTTACATTAATTTATGGTAATCAAAACCGCAGTTCAATAATTTTTAAAGAAGAATTAGAAGCAATAAAGAATCGCTATATAGATCGCTTTGTACTGCATAATATTCTCAGCCGGGAAAAAACTGACGCAGAAATAAATCACGGAAGAATTACAGCAGAAAAATGTGATGAACTTACCAAACTGATCAACATAAAAGCAGCAGACGATTTTTTTATTTGCGGACCGGAGCAAATGATCTTCACCGTAAAAGATTGGCTTGAAAAAAAAGGAATTGAAAAAAAGAAAATTCATTTTGAATTATTTACGGTGCCCGGACAGTCGACAGTCGACAGTCGACGGTCGACAGCAGCTAAAAAAAATATTACCGGAAAGACCAGCAACATCACCATAAAACAAGATGGCATTTCATTCAGTTTTGATCTACCTTATGATGATGAAACAATTTTAAATGCTGCGCTAAAACAAGGAGTGGATCTGCCCTTTGCCTGTAAAGGCGGCGTGTGCAGCACTTGCAGAGCCAAGTTAATTGAAGGCGAAGTTGAAATGGAATACAATTATGCGTTGGAGCCCGATGAACTTGAAAAAGGTTTTATTCTCACTTGTCAATCTCACCCCTGTTCGGAAAAAGTTACCGTTGATTTCGATATAAAATAGAATGACGCGAAAAATCGCGCCATTTTAAACTAAGGTACTCTCACGTTTTGGGTGTAGGGATTAAAACGGATAGTGAAATTCGTACAATTTTCGCTTTTTTGCAATACTACATTTGTAGTATTCTTACTTAAAGATGATCTAATCCACCAAGAAAGGGATTACCGACTATCGCATAAGTTATTTTGGTAATTATCAGTTGTATCACAAAAACAACAATAATAATAACGATAATGCTCACTACTATGTAGCCGACCTGTTTATCTGCCGGTGTTTTTTTAAGAACTGGAAGACCGAGATAAAGAAGGTAAATTCCATACAAACCTAAAAGTCCAAGTATTGCTAAAGATGGAAGAATAGAAAATATTCCGGCTACCCAAAAAGCGGTGTACGAATACGCGACTAACTGTGCAGACTTGCCGATATTTTTTTCTGAACCAAAATTCGGCGCCAGCCCATCTATAACATAAGTGCTGACGTAATAACCAATGATAGAAGAAACAAAACTGATAACCGCCATTTCTACGCCCCAGCTTATGCCGGAAATGCGCGCAACAATAACATCAAAACCAATGAAACCATAACCAATAAAAAGTGCAATGGCCGGAATAAGCGCCATTGGTATTACATATTTCATCAGTAAAGAATGTGGAGTTTCCGTTTCGGTGCTGATTGTTTGCCATTCTGTTTTCGGGGAAAGCAGAATATTTTTTGCTCTGTCAAAAAGTGCCATAAAAGTTAGTTTTTAGTTGGGGAATTATCTAAATATAAATATTTGAAATCAAGTCAGCAAAAGAATTATACCAACTATATTTTATTTATAGTCCAATTTAGATGCCCGCCTTCGAGGCATGGCGGTAACTCTCTCTCTACGCTGTTGCACGTCATTCCCGCGCAGGCGGGAATGACGTGATTTTAATTTTTTGAAACATATATCTGTAAACGCGACGATACAACTACTGCCGTACAAGAGTGCGACGCAACGATGCTTAATAGTAACAATGCCACCAGGTACATAAAAAAATTTCTAATTAAAAATTGCGAAATGAAATTATAAGATCAACGTCGCGATGGAATGTGGCAACGCAGTTACATCCGCAGCTTTGCCGGCGATCCAGAGTTTGTAGGGAATTTTTTTATTTGTTTGATTCATCACCACCACAACGAGTTTGCCATCTTCATTTAAAAAAGCCGTAGTTAAAAAAGGACTTCTGCTCGCAGCACAGCTAACACGTTTTGCACCGGGTTTAATAAATTTTGAAAGATGCCCGATGTAATAATATGAATTGGTATAAATTAATTTTCCGGTTTTTGTGTCGGCATGAATAGGCGCGAAACAAAAATTTTGAACGTGGTTTGGTCCGCCGGTTTCATCAAGCAACACATTCCAATCCGTCCAGCCAACAGTTCCATTATTAAAATCGTTGATCATGCTGCGACCATAACGTTCGCCAAGCGACCAGTTATTAATGCTGTCTATTTTAAATTTGTCGTTGCAACCTTCAGTAAAAATTAAATTTTTATCAGGATAAGATTCATGAGTTCGCCCGACATTTTCAAACATTTGTGTGCCGCCGCTCCAGTCTTCGTACCAATGAAAACCTATGCCCCATGCGTATTTCGCGGCATCGGGATCGTTTAATATTGTGCTTGCCTGTTGATATAACAGATCGCGGTTATGATCCCACATGACAATTTTTTTATCAGCAAGATTTTCCTTTTCCATTGTTGGACCGAGATAATTTTTTAAAAATTCTCTTTCATCATCTGCGCTGTAAATACACGATTCCCATCTTTGGGTTGCCATTGGTTCGTTTTGGATCGTTGTGCCCCAAATTGGAATGCCTTCCGCTTCGTAAGCCTTAATAAATTTTACATAATAATTTGCCCAGCTTTGGTAATATTCTTTTTTTAATTTTCCGCCGTGAAGAATATCGTTATTGGTTTTCATCCATGAAGGCGGACTCCACGGACTGCAATACAAAGTAATTTTTCCACCCGCGGCAGCGATGACATCTTTGATAAATGGAATGCGGAATTTTTTATCGTGATCAATTGAAAAAGATTTTAGCGTGCTGTCGTTATCGGTAACATAAGTATAAGTGTCGCTGGAAAAATCGCAGCTGTGGATATTTGTTCTTGCTATAGTGTAACCGATTCCTTTTTGCTGATCGTAGTATGCCGTTAAAAATTCCTGCTGCTGATCTTTGGATAATTTTGCAAATACTTCTGCAGAAGCGTCGGTCAATGCGCCGCCAATTCCCAACATGCTTTGAAATGTTTTTGAAGGATCTACAAAAACGCAGATATCCGTTTCCAAAGGCTGCGGCAGATCTTTAAAAGATAATGTATCGGTGATGGATAACCGAAGATTTGTACTATCGGAAGTTGTGTAAACGACTGGTTTTTTCCCTTCGACCGAAAATGAATTTTGTGGTGTTGATGAACTGGTTTTTTCTGTTGATTGATTGCAGGCTATTGCAGCAATAAAAGTTATAGCAAGGATTATTTTTCTCATACAGCAAGTTTGAAGGGTTAAATTTAAATTATAGGAGTGAGAAAACAGATTTAAAATTCGGTAAATTTGAGTGTGATGAAAGAACGAGCAAAAAACTACGATACAAAACTTGCTGTCAACGGCACGTTTGAAGATGTGATAAAAGTTTCTGTTACTCCCATGCCTGCACAGAAAAAGACTAAAAGAAAAAATAAAGGATTGGTTTTCGACGTTTCTCAAATATGTTATTGAGTAGGAACCAATTTTTTCTTGCTTTATTCTTGATTGTTGCATCTCCTTTTTTAGCAACTAAATTATTCTGGCTTTCACATTCAAAAAAGACAACCGGCGTAATGGCTTTTATTAGTGATGCCGATTGGGGGTTCTGCTACGGGTATGTCAACCTATGCAGTAATTGATTTTAACGCAGAGAATCAAAAATTCTCCATTCGCAGTGAAATTAGTACCGACCTTAAACGATGGGAAACAGTTCCGGTTCTTTACCAGAAAGAAAACCCAAACGATGCGGTTATAGATGATTTTATGAACGTTTGGTTAAGTACACTTAGTTATGCCATTTTTCCTGAACTGGTTATAATAGTTCTTTTTGTTATGCCAGAACGCTTTGACCCAATTATACCAACAAAATCAAAAATACTTATTGGGAAAAATCCTTTTATAAAAATTATTAAAAGCGATTCATAATTCAAAATACATCACTATCGACTTTTCCTACTTTGTGCCAATTTCGTAGAGTTAGCAAAGCATCCATTTACACCTGTCCCAACTGGTATATAGTTGCCAAGCTGCAAAACTAACAGGTGTTAGTCTTCGGTAAAAAAACTAAATTTGCGTTGTTAATCTGTAAATATGCATGAAGCAGAAAAAATATTCCAGGATAAACTTGATAACGAAATAAAGATCGAACCGAAAGACTGGATGCCGGAACAATACCGCAAAACGCTTATCAGGCAAATGTCTCAGCATGCACACAGCGAAATTGTCGGCATGTTGCCCGAAGGCAATTGGATAACGCGCGCTCCGTCTTTAAAAAGAAAAGCAATCTTAATTGCCAAAGTGCAGGATGAAGCCGGTCATGGTTTGTATTTATATTCAGGAACAGAAACATTGAATATTTCCCGCGAAGAAATGATAGATCAGTTGCTCACCGGCAAAGCAAAATATTCTTCCATTTTTAATTATCCAACATTAACATGGGCAG
>DATHPY010000340.1:0-4247 GCA_035483315.1 Puia sp.
ATACGACCTAGCAATGCAGACACTTCTGAACCCGCCTGTGTAAAACGAAATATATTATCAACAAAGAAAAGGATGTCTCTTCCTCTGCCTTTTCCATCACCATCACGGAAATATTCGGCAACGGTCAGTCCGCTCAAAGCCACGCGGGCGCGGGCTCCCGGCGGTTCATTCATTTGTCCGAAAACAAATGTTGCTTTGGATTCGCTGAGTTCTTTCATATTCACTTTACCCAGATCCCATCCGCCTTTTTCCATGCTATGTTTAAAATCATCACCATAATTCATAATGCCGGCTTCGATCATTTCGCGCATCAAATCATTTCCTTCACGCGTTCTTTCACCAACACCTGCAAACACAGATAACCCTGAGTAAGCTTTTGCAATATTATTAATCAACTCCTGGATCAAAACTGTTTTTCCCACACCGGCGCCACCGAACAAACCGATCTTTCCGCCTTTTGCATAAGGCTCGATCAGGTCAATAACTTTAATTCCGGTAAATAAAATTTCACTTGATGTACTCAAATTTTCAAAAGCAGGCGGCTTGCTGTGGATTGGTCTTCCATTTTCCTTGGAAACCTGTGGCAATCCATCAATCGCATCACCGGTTACATTAAATAAACGTCCTTTAATATCTTCGCCGATCGGCATCGTGATAGCTCTGTCTGTATCCAACACTTCCATACCACGAACCAAACCTTCGGTTCCATCCATCGCAATGCAACGAACACTGTCTTCTCCAAGATGTTGCTGAACTTCCAGCACAAGCTTTTCGCCATCTTTTCTTTTTAATTCCAATGCATTATAAATATCCGGAAGTTTTCCATCGAACTGCACGTCTACAACTGCCCCGATGATCTGTTTTATTTTACCCGCTTTCGCCATATAGTTAGGTTTTAAAAATGGCTGCAAAGGTAAGGGAGCGGAAGCAAAAAAAGAAACAAGAAAAAGATTAAAATTCAAGGCACAAGCATAAATTCTCAGAGACCTTTTCTTGTTCCTTGATTCTTGTAACTTGCGCCTTATTTATGCAATTAATAGAAGTTACAGACAAAAAAACCGCGAATGATTTTATAAAAGTCAATGTAGAATTAAACAGCATTGACCCAAATTATATTCGTCCGCTGGATAAAGACATAAAAGAAGTTTTTGATCCTAAAAAGAATAAAACTTTCCGCTTTGGCGAATGCAACAGATGGATATTAAAAAACGATGAAGGAAAATTTATCGGGAGAATCGCTGCATTCACTAATAAAAAATACAAAAATAAAAATGATGATGTGCCTGTTGGCGGCGTTGGCTTTTTTGACTGCATTAATAAACAAGATGCTGCTGACATGCTTTTTGATGTTGCCAAACATTGGCTCATGCAAAAAGGAATGGAGGCAATGGACGGACCGATAAATTTTGGCGAGCGCGATCGCTGGTGGGGTTTGGTTGTGCAAGGTTATGACCCTCCTTTATATTGTATGAATTATAATCCGCCTTATTATAAAGATCTGTTTGAAACTTATGGATTCAAAAATTTCTTTAACCAGGTTTGTTTTGGGTTGAGAGTTGCAGACAGAGTTCAACAAAAATTTTACGACAGACATGATGCGGTCGCTGCCGATCCAAATTTTTCAGCTGTGCATATTAAAAAAAGTGAACTAAGAAAATTTGCAAAAGATTTTACGATCGTTTATAATAAATCGTTTGCCGGTCATGGTGGAATGAAAGAAATGGCGGAGCCTACCGTTCAAAAAATGTTTCAATCCATGAAGCCGGTGATTGATGAAAAAATAAGTTGGTTTATTTATTATAAAGATGAGCCCGTTGCCATGTGGCTAAACCTGCCAGATCTGAATCAATGGTTCAAATATCTCAACGGAAAATTTACGCTGTTTCACCAGTTGAAATTTTTATGGATGAAGAAAATAAAAAAGTGCAATAAATTTATCGGGCTTGCTTTCGGTCTTGTTCCCGAATGGCAGGGCAAAGGCGTGGATAGTTACATGATCATGGAAGGGGCAAAAGTTATCCAGGATGAAAATTTGTATGATAAATACGAAATGCAATGGATTGGTGAATTCAATCCAAAAATGATAAACATTGCAGAAAATCTTCCCACAAACCGCAGCCGCATATTAACGACGTATCGCTATTTGTTTGACAGAACAAAAGAATTTAAGCGACACCCGATTCTTAGTTGATAATTGATAATGGAGAATTGATAATTGTGTAACACATGAGGTTTTTAAATGTGCATAAACAAAGATCATCGCACCAAAAACTTCATTATTATTGCAAAACTGAAAACCGATCACGAGTTTGAGGTGTTATATCAACCATGGATAAATTTATTGTTTCAGCAAGAAAATACAGACCTCAGAATTTTTCTTCTGTTGTTGGTCAGTCGCATATAACAACCACATTAAAAAATGCAATTAAGAACGGCCAACTCGCTCATGCATTTTTATTTTGCGGACCACGCGGAGTTGGTAAAACAACCTGTGCCAGAATTCTTGCCAAAACAATTAACTGCACAAATCCTTCGCCGGATGGAGAAGCCTGTGATAAATGTAATTCCTGCGTCTCTTTTAATGAAGGAACGTCAATGAATATTCACGAGCTCGATGCGGCTTCCAATAATTCTGTTGATGATATCCGCACGCTTGTTGAGCAGGTTCGTTTTGCGCCGCAAGCCGGAAAATACAAAGTGTATATTATTGATGAGGTTCACATGCTCAGTTCATCTGCGTTCAATGCGTTTTTAAAAACTTTGGAAGAACCGCCGCCTTATGCAATTTTTATTTTAGCTACAACGGAAAAACATAAAATTCTTCCAACCATTTTAAGTCGCTGCCAGATTTTTGATTTTAAGAGAATAACGATTCACGATACAATTAATCATTTAAAAGAAATTTGCGACAAAGAAAATATTCACGCGCAGCGGGAAGCTTTACAAGTGATCGCACAAAAAAGCGAAGGTTGCATGCGCGATGCGTTGAGTATAATGGATAAGATCGTAAGTTTTACAAACGGGGAAATAACTTACCAAAATACACTCGAGCATCTTAATATTCTTGACGCAGATTATTATTTTAAACTGATAGAAGCCATGCTGGACCAGCATCTCGCCGATGCCATGCTTTTATATGATGATATTAACCGCAAGGGATTTGAAGGTGATCTCGTAATAAATGGTTTCAGCGAATTTATCCGCAACCTTCTTATTTGCAAAGATGAAAAAGTAGCCGGACTATTAGAAGTTGTAGAAAGTTTTCGTGAGAAATATATGAGCGTTGCTCAAAAAGCGGATACTTCTTTTTTAATAAGCGCACTGAATATTTTGAATGAATCAGAAATAAATTATAAAGGCGCGCGTAATAAAAGATTGCATGTTGAATTAGCAATCATCAAACTTTGTTATTTGCAACAAGCGCTTGAATTAACTACAGGAAACGAAACAGGCAGTAAAAAAAAAGTAACTGAATCAGTTCGTCCGGTTGCTTTTAGAAATATTGTACCGATAGAAATATCAATTTTAAAAACGGAAAGCAAAAACAGCAAACCAAAAGCTGAAATGGAATCTGCAAAATTGTTTGTCGAAACTACTGTTCACGAAGATGAAATAAAGCTTAATAATGATCCGCCAAAAACTCAGGCAACAACAGTAGGAACTCTTTCAAAAATGCGTGAGCAAATTGCTAATCGTCGTCAAAATGTTACTGAAGAATGTGAGCCGCTGGAAGAAAAAAAATTGCAGGAATTATGGAAACAATATACAGCACAGCTTGTACAAAATAAAAGTTCCGCCGTTCAAAGTTTTGAGTTGGCAACATTAGAAATAAAAGATGAAAATAATTTTGAAGCCATTTGCAATAACAGTCTCGAACAAAAATTTATTGAACAGGAAAAACGTGTTCTCTGCGAGTTTCTTCAAAAAGGGTTTAATAATAAAAAAATCAGCTTTATAGTTAGCGTTAGGGAAAATAATTCAGGTTTAGAAACACATCCGCAAACATTTAGTAAGAGAGATCAATATTTAAAGATTGTTGAACAATATCCATTAGTTGGGGAGCTTAAAGACCGGTTGAAATTAGAACTGGATTATTGAGGGACGTGAGAAGTGAAACGTGATAAGATATTTTCACCAATCGAAAATGAATGATAGAACGCAGATTTTTTATGATAGTTATGATTTGTGAAGATCGATCATAACTTATCTTGATCATCATAAAAAATCTGCGTTCCCTCTCTGTTTAT
>DATHPY010000341.1:0-2544 GCA_035483315.1 Puia sp.
ATCACTAATAAACAAAAGAAAGCGCTCGAAAAAGAAAAGGTAAAAGCAAAAGAAGAAGAGGAACAAAAAAAGCAGGCATTATCATTGAATGATCAATTGGAAGTACAGGTTGCAGAAAGAACTGCCGAGCTCACCAAACAAAAAGAAGAATTACAGCAAACACTTGTTGAATTGAAGTCAGCGCAGTCACAACTTATACAATCAGAAAAAATGGCTTCGTTAGGAGAACTTACAGCCGGCATTGCTCACGAAATTCAAAATCCGCTAAACTTCGTTAATAATTTTGCAGAAGTGAATGCAGAATTAATTGCAGAAATGGAGCAGGAAATTAATTCAGGCAATTTTGAAGCGGTTAAAGAAATTGCCAGCGATATAAAAGATAACGAAGAAAAAATAAGTTTTCATGGAAAACGTGCAGACGCCATAGTTAAAGGAATGCTGCAACATTCAAGAAAAAACACCGGGCAAAAAGAATTGGCGGATATTAACGAACTTGCCGACGAGTACTTAAGATTAAGTTATCACGGATTAAGAGCAAAAGATAAATCCTTCAATGCAACCATGAAGACCCATTTTGATGAAACCCTCGGAAAAATAAATATTGTTCCGCAGGATATAGGAAGAGTTTTTCTTAATATTTTCAATAATGCATTTTACTCGGTGAATGAGAAAAAAGTGCAACTTGGTAAAGCTTATTTCCCAACAATTTCTGTGAATACAAAAAAAATTAATGACACAGTCCAGATAAAAATAAAGGATAACGGAAATGGAATTCCTCAAGGCATAGTTGATAAAATTTTTCAGCCCTTCTTCACCACAAAACCAACAGGAAAGGGAACTGGCCTGGGTTTAAGCCTTAGCTATGATATCATCAAAGCTCACGGAGGCGAGATAAAAATCAGCACCCGCGAAAACGAGTTCACCGAATTTAATATAATGTTACCCGCATAAATCAAATATTTAAACCCAAAAAAAATCAAAATGAAAATATTAGTTGTTGATGACGAAACAGACATTCGCACATTATTCGAACAACGTTTTCGAAAAGAAATAAGAAGCCATGAGATGGATTTTGCATTCGCATATTCCGGAGATGAAGCACTAAATTATCTTAATAAATTTTCGCATGAAGCTGTTTTAATTCTATCCGACATTAATATGCCCGGGATGAGCGGATTGGAATTATTAAAAAGGATAAAACAAAAATTTGAAAACCCGCCGCCTGTTGTGATGATGATAACTGCTTATGGTGATGCTGAAAACTACAAACAGGCAATTGATTTGGGCGCTGATGATTTTCTTACCAAGCCCATTGATTTCAGTGTGCTGAAAGAAAAACTTAAATCACTAATTCAATGACAAAAATATTAGTAGCAGATGATGAGGCGGATCTGGAAGTGCTCATCAAACAAAAATTTCGCAGGCAAATACGGGAAAAGCAATACGAATTTTTCTTTGCTTCCAACGGCATTGAAGCGTTGGAAAAAATAAGACTTGAGCCGGATTTGGACATTGTATTGACTGATATTAATATGCCGGAAATGGATGGACTAACTTTACTTGGAAAATTAAATGATGTTAGTCCGCTGATCAAAGCAGTTATCGTTTCGGCTTATGGAGACATGGATAATATCCGCACGGCAATGAATAAAGGAGCATTTGATTTTATTACAAAGCCAGTGAATTTTGATGACCTGGAAACAACCATAATAAAAACCATTCGCTATGTTACGCAAACGCGCGAAACACTTGAAGCGATAAAAGAAAATAATATTTTAAGAATGTATGTGGATAAGAACGTTCTTAATTTTATGACGCGACGGGAGTTTGAAAATGTATTAATGGCCAATGAAGAAATAGAAGCAACGGTTGTATTTATTGATGTTTGCGGATTCACTGCTATTACAGAAACTTCGGAGCCCGACAAAGTGGTGAAGTTATTGAATCAGTATTTCGATGTTATGGTAAAAGAAATTATTGCGCAAAACGGATACGTTGATAAATTTATCGGCGACGCTATTCTCGCTGTATTTCGCGGAGAATTTCATTTGGACAGAGCTGTTGATGCAAGTCTTGCAGTACGTACGGAAATAGAAAAATTACCTAACGAAACAGAAAATATTTTTTTCAATCCAAAAGTTTCCATCGGCATTCATTCCGGAGAAATGATCTCCGGAAATATCGGCTCGGCTAATTTGCGTCGTCTTGATTATACAGTAATTGGCGATGTGGTAAATACAGCGCAACGTTTACAGGGAATTGCTGAGGCTGGACAAATTTTAATTACCGAATCTTCTTACGAGAATATCAAAGAATCTTTCAGTTGCAATAAAGTAAAAGAATCTACGCTAAAAAATAAAAGCATTCCGGTTTCAATTTATGAAGTGGTTTCGTAGCAGAATAAATTATTATCGAAAAAATGAACACCATTTCTCATAAATATTTTACTCCGGTTTTTTTTGCATGCTCCATAATATTTTCTCCCTTCATTACTAAATCTCAGCAATACGATGTTTGCGTTTATGGCGGAACATCGGCGGGCGT
>DATHPY010000342.1:0-2761 GCA_035483315.1 Puia sp.
AAAAATGATCATCAACGATGTCGCCATTAATTACGATGGCTACGCTCCTGAAAATTATGATAAAAAATTTAACGGCTATGTTACTATGGAATATGCACTCGAACATTCGCTGAATATTCCCGCTGTAAAAAGTTTAAGAAATTTAGGAAAAGATAAATTAGTTCAAAGATTAGCGCTCTGCGATTTTCAGCAAATAAAAAAAGATCAGAGAAAACTTGGTTTGTCCATGATACTTGGCGGTTGCGGCGCAACTTTGGAAGAACTCACCGGCATGTATTCTGTTTTTGCCAATGATGGGATGTATATCAATCCTTCTTACACACAAACAGATTCAGTTCACAAAAAAATAAAAATATTAAGCACAGCCGCGACTTTCATGATCAATGAAACTTTATCAAAAGTTAATCGCCCGGATTTTCCATTGAATTGGGAAAGTACCGTTCATCTTCCAAAAATTGCATGGAAAACCGGAACCTCTTACGGAAAACGGGATGCATGGAGCATTGGCTATAATAAACATTTTACAGTTGGTGTTTGGGTTGGTAATTTTTCCGCACTCGGCGTCCCAGAATTAAGTGGCGCAAATACAGCAACGCCATTACTTTTCAAGATTTTTAATACAATAGATTATGACGCCGATGAACAATGGTTTCAACAACCAAAAGATTGCGACACGCGAATAGTTTGTTCAGAAACAGGAATGATTCCCGGCGAACACTGCACTGACCTGGTTACAGATTATTTCATCCCGATGATCTCACCGGCAAAAAAATGCGATAACATGCAGGAGATAATTGTTTCCGCCGATGAAAAAATTTCTTACTGCAAAATGTGCATGCCTCAAAATGGTTATAAGAAAAAACTTATTAAAATTATTCCGCCGGAGATGCAGGAGTTTTTTGAAGAAAATAAGATCGCTTATGAAAAAATTCCGCCACACAATCCAAACTGCGAAAAAATATTTAAAGAAGGCGGGCCGGTCGTCGTATCACCATCTAACGGCAATGAATATCTTATAAATAAAAAAGATCCCGAGCCTTTGCAGTTAACTTGCAACACCGGTAATGATGTGAGCAAAGTGTACTGGTATATCAATGATAAATTTTACAGATCAAGCGAAGCAAGATCAAAACAATTTTTTATTCCCGACGAAGGACCCGTAAAAATTTCCTGCACAGATGATAAAGGAAGAAACAGGGATATTTGGATCAAAGTGAGGTACGTTAATTTATGATGAAGTATGAACTATGAAGTAGGATCAGTAAATACTTTTCAACAACAAAACCTTATGCTTTATAGCTCATACTTCATACTTACTATTCTTTATTCACGCTCCCAACACCGCTTACCTGCTGATTTACATCAGTCGCATTGCCTTTATAATTCACGCTGCCCGCGCCGCTAACATGCGCATCAAGTTTCACACTCGCATAAACGTCCGCGCTGCCAACGCCGGAAATTTCAATTTTGGTATTTTCCGATAACAGATCATAACAATGTGCGCTGCCGGCGCCGCTGATATTCATATCAACATCTTTCGTTTGCCCTTTTAAATATATTGAGCCAACACCAGAAATGTCAGCTGTTAATTTCGGCGCGTCAATTTCCATTTTGATATCACCGGCACCGCTCAGGTTAATTTCCATATCATCCGGGTTAGAAATTTTATTATCAGCAATAATATCTCCCGCACCCGATAAACTTATTTTATGAAAAGAAGGTGCACTAACGTAAACCTTCAGATCACTGCTGCCTTCAAGATTGTAACCTTCGCGGGTTTTAATAATAACTTCGTCGCCATCCTGTTCTACTTCAATATAAGGCAACAGATTTTCATCGCCCTCAATCCTTACCGGCTTCACATCGCCCTGCGAAACGTAAACGTTCACACTTGATGAGACTTCCAGGTTCTTAAATGAAGAAACCGAATGTTCTTCCATTTTAATATTGCCATTTCCATGCACGCGCTTGCCCCTCATGTAGCGGCAAGAACCCAGCATAAACAGTAATGCAGCAACTATAAATAAATACTTTCTCATGTTAATTATTTTAGCATGCAAAATTTGGTTTTTTATTCCGATCAAAAAAACCATTCTTAATTCAGACGACAATTTTATAAAACAGGTTACAATATCTGTAATTATTAATTCTCAATTAGTAATCAATAATTTTTCTACGATACCAGCATCGGTTCGCACTTCAACATCGTTGCGTCGCATTACGTTCATCGGCATTGCTCCTATTGAACGGTGGGTTTACAATCGGCAATTCCCAAAACACAAACTATTAACGGAAATTTTAGAAACCGCTTTGTACTTTTAAATGCTGATAAATTTGTGAGAATCACCAGATCAAAAATAATCATTGCCTTATCTTCCCTGCTTCTTTTGGCAATAGCTGTAATAATCATTGCTGATCGGGCAATTATAAACTCCTCAAAAAATAAATTGTACTCAGACATTGAAACCATTCCCTATAATAAAACCGGGCTTCTATTAGGAACTGGAAAATTTTTAGAAAATGGTTACATTAATCCTTACTATGCCTATCGTATTGATGCAGCAGCAAAACTTATCCGCACAGGAAAAATAAAATACTTAATAATAAACGAAGATAACAGTCGCAGCAATTACAACGAACCGCAGCAAATGCAAAATGATCTGTTCGCGCAGGGAATTGATACGTCAATTATATATCTTGATTATGCCGGCTTCCGGACATTTGATTCGATGATCAGATTAAAAGAAATTTTCGGACAAAC
>DATHPY010000343.1:0-10551 GCA_035483315.1 Puia sp.
TGTAAATATTCATCCCTTTAATGATGGCAATGGGAGAGCTGCGCGACTATTGGAGAAATGGTTTCTTTCCCAACTCCTCGGCGAAACAGCGTGGTATATTCAGTCCGAGATTTATTATTACAAACATGTCAATGAGTATTATAAAAATTTAAATCACCTCGGAATATTTTACGAAAAGTTGGATTATGCAAAATCAGATAAATTTTCGCAAATGCTTCCATACGCAATTAATTATAAAGAATGAGATAACAACCTGAATCACGGATCGCACTGAGTACACTAATTACATAGATTAGTAAATCCGTGAAATCTTTAAATCTCTTTAATCCGTGATTCAGATAATTGCTGAAATTCATAACTGAAAACTCCAAACTCCAAACTATTCTCCGCATTTCTTATCTTTGCAATCCCTTTTATTTATCTATAGACAACTCGTATGCAGCGAATTTATTTTGATAATGCAGCGACAACAGCGCTCGATCCGCAGGTTTTGGAAGTGATGATGCCTTATCTCACAGAAAAATTCGGTAATCCTTCTTCTATTTATTCTTATGGTCGCGAAACAAGAATGGCAATTGAAAGCGCGCGTAAAACTGTTGCGAAAATTTTAAACGCACATCCCGCAGAAATTTTTTTTACATCAGGTGGAACAGAAAGTTCAAACACTGCGATCAATGCAGCAGTTTATGATTTGGGTTGCAAACATATTATCAGTTCTCCAATCGAACATCATGCGGTTTTGCATACAATTGATCACTTGCGTAAAACAGGGGCAGTAACAGTTAGTCATGTAAAACTTTTGCCAAATGGTCATGTTGATTTGGATGATTTAAAAAATCAACTTGCTGCAAGTGATAAAAAAACATTAGTCAGCCTGATGCACGCCAATAATGAAATTGGCAATATGCTCAATATTGTTGCAGTTGGCGAATTGTGCAAACAATACAACGCAATTTTTCATTCCGATACAGTGCAAACAGTCGGTCATTTCCCTTTCGATCTGAAAAATATTTATGTTCATTTTATTACGGGCGCCGGTCATAAATTTCACGGGCCAAAGGGAATTGGAATTTTGTACATCAATGAAAACGTAAAAATTAACCCATTTATACATGGCGGTTCGCAGGAGCGTAATATGCGTGCGGGCACTGAAAATGTTTATGGCGTTGCCGGTTTTGCAAAAGCATTGGAAATGGCGACTGCAAATTATGAAGCGGACAGCGCTCATATTAAAGACATCAAGATGTACATGATGGAACAATTGAAAAAAACTATTGCGCAGGTTGATTTTAACGGCGATCCTTGTGGAAAAAGTTTATATACCGTGTTGAATGTTTCTTTTCCAAAAACAGAAAAATCCGACATGTTGCTTTTGAATCTGGATATCAATCATATTTGTGCATCGGGTGGAAGTGCGTGCACGAGTGGCGCTGAGCAAGGCTCACACGTTATTGCGGCGCTAAATAATAATAAAGATCACGTCGCTGTCCGTTTTTCTTTCTGCAAGCATAATACAAAAGAGGAAGTTGATTATGTTGTTGCTACATTGCATGATTTAATTTAGCAAATCAGCGAATCACTGTTTTAAAAAAGCAGTAACTTAACCGTAAAATTTTTTATGCTCAAACGATTGCTTTGCCTGTTAACGGCAATATATTTCTTTGCATTTATTTCATGCAATTCAATTGATCAGTCAACCACGAATAATTCTCCTGTCATTGATACTTCAGCAATAACCGAACATCCATCATGGAGTTTTCAATCGAACATTTATGAAGTTAATCTCAGGCAATATTCTGCTGATGGGAGTTTTACAGCATTCGCAAAATCACTTCCCCGATTAAAAGAAATGGGTGTAGAAATATTATGGTTCATGCCCATCAATCCAATTGGTTTGGAAGGAAGAAAAGCAACTCCGAAAGAGTTAGGAAGTTATTACGCAGTAAAAAATTATTACGCCATCAATAATGAATTCGGAACGATGGATGATTGGAAGGCGCTGGTGAAACAAGCGCACGGCATGGGTTTTAAAGTGTTGATGGATTGGGTTGCCAATCATTCATCGCCTGATAATTTCTGGATGACCGCGCATCCTGATTTTTATAAAAGAGATAGCGCAGGAAAAGCAATTATTCCCAATGGCTGGGATGATACGCGAAAATTAAATTATGATAACCGCGTGTTGCGCGATACGATGATCAACGCAATGAAATACTGGATCGCGGAAAGTGATATTGATGGTTTTCGTTGTGATGATGCGAGTGATGTTCCCGATGATTTTTGGAAAGAAGCGATTGCCGATCTGCGAAAAATGAAAACTGTTTTTATGCTCGCTGAAGGTGATAAACCAAGTTTGCTTGATGCAGGATTTGATGAAACTTATCCGTGGAGTGTAATGAATATTGCTTATGGAATCTATTCCGGCAAAACAAGTTTGCGTCAGTTAGATTCAGTGATCAATCATAACGACAGCGTGTTTCCAAAAAATTCATTTCGTTTATATTTTACAACCAATCATGACGAGAACAGTTGGAACGGAACGGAGTTTGAGCGTTTTGGTGAGGATTATAAAGCATTTGCGGTTTGGGCTTTTACCATGCATAACAGTGTGCCGTTAATTTACAGCGGACAAGAAGTGCCGAATAAAAAAAGATTGAAATTTTTTGTGAAAGATACCATCACTTGGGACAAATATGAACTTGCTCCATTTTACAAAACACTAAATATATTACGTCGTTCAACAGAGGCATTGTCTGCGGATGCTTCATTTACAAAATTAGTTACCGGAAAAGACGATGCTGTTTATGCGTTTGTCCGGGAGAAGAACGGACACAAAATTGTAGTTGTACTTAATTTTTCCAAACAGCAACAGCAATTTTCCATTACAGATAATAAAATAAAAGGCTATGGAAAAAATGTTTTTGGCGGTAATACCGAAGAATTGAACGACAAGAAAGTTTTTATTATGGCGCCGCGAGAGTTTATAGTGTACAATTACGATGTGAAATAAAGGGTTCATCAATTTAAAATTGCAAGAAAAATTTATGGCAATAAAGAATCAATCTCCGGTAAATTTATTTTTTCCCAGAAAAGATGAATTGAGCGATAAAGCGATTACAGTTTTGGCAGGTGATGTTGGCGGAACAAAAACGAATCTGGCAATTTTTAAAGCGACAAAAAATTCTGTGAAAGTTATTTTGGAAAAAAAATATCATTCATCCAAATATAAATCCTGCATTGATATTATAGAACAATTTATTAAAGAAGAAAAACTTTCAAAGCCAGACAGAATCTGCCTTGGCGTTGCCGGCCCTGTAGTTCAGGGAAAAGTGGAGATAACAAATCTCGACTGGAATCTTGATATTAAAGACGTGATGAAACGGTTAGGCATAACCGAAGTTTCGTTGATCAACGATCTTGAGGCAACTGCATACGGGTTGACTGCGCTTGCTGCAAAAGATCTGATCACCATTCATAAAGGGAATGAAAAAAATAAAGGCAATATCGCCATAATTGCGCCAGGCACAGGTTTGGGCGAAGCGGGTTTGTTTTGGGATGGAAATGCATATCATCCCTTTCCGACTGAAGGTGGTCATACAGATTTTTGCCCGCGAACAGAATCGGATTTTGAACTGCATCGCTTCCTGCAAAAAAAATATGGAATTGTAAGTTGGGAAAAAGTTGTTGCTGGTCCTGGCATTCATGATATTTATCTTTTTCTGAATTCAAAAAAGAAAACAAAACAACCAGCATGGATCACGAATGCGTTTAAAAAAGATGATCCTTCTTCAATCATCAGTCATGCTGCGTTGCATAATAAGGATAAAGTTTGCGTTGAAACGATGCAATTCTTCGTTCGCTTTCTCGCACGCGAATCATCTAATCTTGTTTTAAAAATGAAGGCAACTGGTGGTTTGTTTTTAGGTGGCGGCATTCCACCGAAAATTGCGCCGTTATTAAAAAAGAAATCTTTTTTTGAAAATTATCTTAATTGCGACCGCATGCAAAATTTAGTAAAAGCTGTGCCGATCAAAATTATTGCAAACGATAAAACTGCGTTGCTCGGCGCTGCTTATTATGGAGCGTATGGAATGCATTCCACGAATTAATACTATCTGAATTAAATTTATTTTTCACGCAAAGTAAATAAGACGCAAAGCGACTTTGCTCCTTCGCGTCTTTGCGTGAAACTTTTTAATTTTTACTTTTTATTTTCTGTCGTAATTTCCATTTCGCAAAACTAACATCATGAACCCACCGGCTATCGATTTAAAAAAAAGAATTAATTCCATTGATCTGTTGCGCGGAATTATCATGGTCATTATGGCGATTGACCATGTGCGCGATTTTTTTCACATCACCGCATCAACAGATTCGCCTACAAATCTTGCTACCACTACTCCGCAATTATTTTTTACAAGATGGATAACACATTTTTGCGCGCCGGTTTTTATTTTTCTTGCAGGCACTTCTATTTATTTACAGGGACTAAGAAAAACTAAAAGTGAATTGAGTTTTTTTTTAATTAAAAGAGGAACCTGGTTGTTGTTGATTGAATTTTTTGTGATGAGTTTTTTATTTACGTTTAACCCATTTTACAATGTTATTATTTTACAGGTCATCTGGGCGATTGGAATTAGCATGGTAATATTGGGCTTGATGGTGTGGCTGCCTTTCAGAGTTATTTTGATAACGGGATTGATAATTGTGTTTGCACATAATCTGCTCGATTATCCAGAAGCTGCGAGGAACGGCGATGTTGGAGTTTTGTGGAACCTTGCACATGCAGGATTTTTTAAACGCCTTACACTTTTCCCGAAACATTTTGTAATGATTCTTTATCCGTTTTTGCCGTGGACGGGAGTTATGTTTTGCGGTTATTGTCTCGGAAAATTATTTGAACCACAGGTGGATGCTTCGAAGCGAAGAAAAATATTGATTATTCTTGGAGTTTTACTAACTGTTCTTTTTATTGTGTTGCGTTTTATTAATCAGTATGGGGATCGTTCGCACTGGTCTTACCAGAAAAACGGAATGTTTACGTTGTTGTCTTTTTTAAATCTTACCAAATACCCGCCATCATTAATGTATTTGTGCATGACACTTGGTCCGTCAATTATTCTGCTGGCATTTTTTGAAAAAATAAAAAATAAAGTGACCGACTTTTTTATTGTGTTCGGGCGTGTTCCTTTTTTTTATTACATCATTCATTTTTTTCTGATTCATTTTTTATGCCTGGTTACTTTTTTTATTGAAGGATATGGGAAAAAAGATATTATTCCTGAACAATCTCCATTTCTTTTTCGCCCGGATAATTTTGGGTTTTCGCTGTGGGGTGTTTATGCTGTTTGGCTTTTCATAATAATCGTTTTATATCCTTTGTGTAAAAAATACGGCGAATATAAAAAGACGCATCATCAGTGGTGGTTGAGTTATTTGTAAAACTTTCCCGTTAAAAGATTTTCTCGCAAAGGCGCAAAGTTTCACGCAAAGAGACAAAGAATACAAAGTGTACAACGTATCATCCTTTGTTTCGTTGTATTCGCTGTATCGTCATGTGAAACTGAAATTGAATAACGTGTCAACATTACAAGAATGTGCAACGACGCTTAATAGTAATTCTGTCGCCTGGTAACAAAAAATAATAATTGATAATTAAGAAGTAACGCTCAGTAAAGAAATTAAAGTTGCAAACAACTCATAGTTCATATCTCATAGCTCATACTTATTTCGTACCTTTGCAGCCTCAAAAAAGAGTTAAATGGTACGTGTAAATAATGTTACGCTGTCTTTCGGGAAAAGAGTTTTGTTTGACGAGGTGAACCTGACGTTCACGAAAGGAAATTGTTATGGCGTTATTGGTGCGAATGGCGCCGGAAAATCAACTTTTTTAAAAATTTTATCGGGTGAAATTGAACCGAATAAAGGTTCAATCGAAATTTCGCCGGGATTGCGCATGGCGGTACTGAAACAAAATCGCTTTGAGTTTGATAAATATTCTGTTTTGGATACGGTGATGATGGGGCATGAGAAAATGTGGAAGATAATGAACGAGAAGAATTCACTGTACACGAAAGAAGATTTTACGGAAGCCGATGGAATTCGCGCAGGCGAACTCGAAGCTGAATTTGGAGAAATGGGCGGCTACACTGCGGAAAGTGATGCAGCATCTTTATTAAGCGATCTGGGTGTGGAAGAAAAATATCATTCCATATTGCTGAAAGATATTACCGGTGTTATGAAAGTGCGTGTGCTTTTGGCGCAGGCGCTTTTTGGAAACCCTGATATTCTTATTCTCGATGAGCCGACGAATGATTTGGATGTACAAACCATCAGTTGGCTGGAAGAATTTTTAGGTGAATATGAAAACATTGTTATTGTTGTTTCGCACGACCGGCATTTTCTTGATGCAATTTGTACGCACGTTGCTGATGTTGACAAGCAGAAAATAAAAATTTATTCGGGAAACTATACTTTCTGGTATGAATCATCGCAATTGATGGCGCGACAAATGAGTGACAAGAATAAAAAGACTGAAGATAAACGCCAGGCTTTATTGGAATTCATTGCACGGTTTTCTGCAAATGCTTCCAAATCAAAACAGGCAACATCAAGAAAAAAGGCTTTGGAAAAATTAGTGATTGAAGATATAGAACCATCCAATCGTCGTTACCCCGGAATATTTTTTAAACAACAACGTGAAGTGGGAAACCAGGTGTTGAATATTGAAAAACTTTCAAAAAAAGCGGAAGATGGAACTGTGTTGTTTTCCGATGTTAGCTTTAGTTTGAACAAGAATGACAAAGTTGCTTTTGTGAGCAGAAATCATTTGGCGCTGACAACTTTTTTTGAAGTGATCAATAAAAAGTCTACTGCAGATTCCGGAAAATTTGAGTGGGGAACAACAGTAACTACAGCTTATTTACCTAATGACAACACCGAATATTTTTTAGATAAAAATATTAATTTGATGGATTGGCTGCGTCAATATGTTCCGCCGCATATTACGGATGTCGATGAACCTTTTCTCCGCGGATTTTTAGGAAGAATGTTATTCAGCGGTGATGAAATTCTGAAAAAAACTTCTGTATTAAGCGGTGGTGAAAAAGTTCGCTGCATGATCAGTCGAATGATGTTGCAGGATCCGAATGTTGTTGTATTGGATGAGCCGACCAATCATCTTGACCTGGAATCCATTCAGGCATTCAACGAAGGCATTGTAAATTTTAAAGGAGTTGTATTGATCACTTCTCACGACCATACTTTTTTGCAAACAGTTGCCAATCGCGTAATTGAAATAACGCCAAAAGGAATTATTGACAGGCTGATGAGTTTTGATGAATATCTTGAAAATGCGCGCGTAAAAGAATTGCAGCAGGAGCTCTATATTAATTCTAATTTTGTAGTAGTTTAGAATGCAAGACACGAGATGATAGATTCAGAATGCTTATTCGGTTATACGTTACTGTTAGTTTTCTTATTATAATTCAAGAATTATGTCCTACACGATTCCTCCGCAAACCCGCATTGGTCACACACATTTAAAAGTTGCAGACTTAGAAAGAGCATTATCTTTTTACCACGACTTATTGGGTTTTAAAGAAATGCAACGCTACGGAAATGAGGCTGCATTTATTTCTGCAGGCGGTTATCATCATCATATCGGGTTAAATACCTGGTACAGTAAAAATGCTCCGCCGGCGCCAAAAGATAGCGCTGGATTATTTCACACCGCAATTGTTTATCCAACAAGAAAAGATCTTGCCATTGCATTAAAAAGATTGATTGATGCAAATTATCCGATGACAGGGTTTGCAGATCATGGAGTTTCCGAAGCAATTTATTTGGATGATCCGGATGGAAACGGCGTTGAATTATATTGGGACAAACCAAAAGAACAATGGCCTTTTGACGCAAACGGAAATTTGCAAATGGGAACAGCCCATTTGGATGTTGATGATTTGCTGGGTGAGATCAATAAAGATTAGTCAGGGGATTTTTTTTCTTTTTTGAAATTCTGTAATTACAGCCGAGCTGAATAGAAAACGATAGTGGAGAAGCGCTTTCCATGAAATACGCCGTATATTTTTCATAAGAATATTGAAATGTGAAGGACGAATTATAAAAACTATGCGACTCTTGAAATAGAGATTCATACACTTGTTCATAAGATGCATTTAATACTTTCCCGCTCATTAGTTTAAATCCCCACGAACCATGCCTTGTCCTGAAAGCAAATTCGCTTGTAAAACTTATCGTGACTAATGATGGATCTCTTACAATAAAAGTCGCCGCTGAATCCGGAAGCTGGTTTCTGAATTTTGAATAACTTCCAAATTCGTTATGCCCGGAAATATCCATTCCAATCCTCCACTCACTTCTTCCCAAAGGAATGGCAAAATCAAATCCAGCATTCAATCCAATTCCTCCAAAAAATTTATTACCCGCATTTTTATTAATAATTCTGTAATTAACTGTATAGCTATTGCCTACACTATCATATTTGCTGATCGAATAATTTCCTAAAGTAAGATCAAGCCCATAAAACAATTCCAAAAAACCCAGATTATGAGTACGATAAATATTTGTATGAAAATCGTAAACGCCATCTCCATCTCCTTCTCCTTGTTCGTTTGCCATACCAGAGATCAGAGAACCACTAATGAATAATGCGGAAGTAACAGAATCGGATCTGAGTGGAATAGTATGGTAAGTGCTATTATTGGAATCAAAGGGACTTACATAATAAGCATAATGATAACAACCTTGTAATAAAAAAGAAGCAATCAAAAAAGCAGTTACATTTTGTTTCATGGAAAGATTTAGGATTGGGATTATGACAGTCATTTTTTTTACGTTGCTGCTTCCATTCAATTAAAAATTTAAAGCAGGAACCTGATAATGTAGCTTTAATTATTCTTCCATTAGTTAATGTTCGCCATAACTTACTGATTTTGCCTTCTTTAATACAATAAATTCCCATTTTTGGCATTCTTAATAAAAACATTTTTGTTTTACCCGAGACTGCTTATAATGATATTGATGTGTTGTGGTATTTTTCTTACAACAAATGGGCAGCAGCAGCGATCCAAAACGCCCGCGCAGTCGCCAAAAAATATTTCTCCAAATCTTCATAGAAAGTATATCCCTGTACAAAATGATGCTGTTTCTTTTGATTCGTTAAGTGTTATTCCGCCAACATTTTCAGTGCAGGGAATAAATGATTCCACTTATACGCTTGATTTCATCAATGCAAAAATTACCTGGAAACAAAAGCCAAATGCAGACAGCGTAATAATAACTTATCGAACATTTCCATTCAGATTCAATAGCGTTGTGAAAAGATTGAACTACGACAGTATTTCGGGAAATTTCATGGTTCAACCATATACATTAATCAAGAATGGTCAAAGCGGTGATGATAATTTTTTCAACTTTGGTAATATAACTTACAACGGAAGTTTTGGAAGGTCACTCACTTTTGGTAACAACCAGGATGCGGTGGTTACTTCCAATCTTAATCTTCAGATAAACGGATATCTTTCCGACAGCATACAGATTTCCGCGGCTCTAACGGACAACAATATCCCAATTCAACCGGATGGAACGACCGCGCAGCTAAGTGAATTTGATAAAATATTTCTTCAGTTTAAAAAGAAAAATTGGGCGCTGAGCATGGGTGATATTGATCTGCGGCAGAACCAGCAATATTTTTTAAGTTTTTATAAAAGATTGCAGGGTGCATCTTTTGAAACAACAAGTCAATTAGCAAAAAATATAACCAACAAATCATCTGTGAGCGCTGCTATTGCAAAAGGTAAATTCAACAGAAATATTTTCCAGGGACAAGAGGGAAACCAGGGACCATATCGTTTGCAGGGTGCGAATAATGAATTGTATTTTGTTGTGCTTGCCGGAACTGAAAAAGTTTTTATTGACGGACAAATGATGCAACGCGGCGAAGACCAGGATTATATCATCAACTACAACACTGCCGAAGTTACGTTCACTCCAAAACGAATGATAACGCAGGATTCGAGAATACAAGTGGAGTTTGAATATTCAAACCAGAATTATTTAAATGTGAATTTGAATTTTTATAATGAAACACAATTCGGAAATAAATTAAAATTAAAATTTGGAATTTATAATGATGCGGATTCAAGAAATTCTCCCATTAATCAAACATTAGATGCGGACCAGATAAGATTTTTAAATGGAATTGGCGACAGCGTTAATAAGGCATTTTACCCCACTGCTCCACTGGATACACTCGGTCCTGGTAAAGTATTATATAGAAAAACAGATACAGTTTACCAGGCAGCAAATGGTTTGTACTATCATGATTCGGTGTATGTTTTTTCTGTTGATTCAACCCAAAAATTATACAATCTTTCCTTTGCAGATGTTGGCGCCGGCAATGGAGATTATCTTCCAAACTTAAATGGTATTAATGGAAATGTGTATCAATGGATTGCGCCGGTGAATGGTAAACACCAGGGACAGTTTCTCGCAGCACAATTTCTTGTCACGCCAAAAACACAGCGCATA
>DATHPY010000344.1:0-3553 GCA_035483315.1 Puia sp.
TTATTTTTATTCTTTGAATTTTGTATCCAATGCTACTGATTTCCAGCTCATCTCCGACATTTGCCTGAATTTTAAAAACGCCTTCATTGTTTGTTTGTGTTCCGGTTTTTGAAGATCTTGATTTTACTGAAACACCCGATAAAGGGTTGCCGGTTTTGGAATCAGTAATTTTACCTATAATTGTAGTTTGAGCGAACAAAATGCATGAAAACAGCATTAAGCCCAGCGACAAGGCCAATTTTCTCATAATTGTTTAGTTTTAAGTGCAATAATTAGTAATACTGTAAATTACTGATAAAGACCCAAAAGGCGTTTAAAACTGAAAAAAAATCCATAATGTTATGAAATATGAATTTTTTTTATGTTCTTTGTCTCGTATAATTCCTTATTGGAAAGCCTCTGATAATAGTATTTTCCTGATCAACCCCTTTTAAATTAGTCTCCAAGATTCCCCACAATTTTTTAATTGCCTGTACATCGTACATGCCAAAAAGCATTTTGCATGAAGACATCTTTACCCTTGTTGTTTACTTTTTTATTTTGGGGCGCTTCTTTATTTGCTCATCCAAATAAAAATTTGATTTATCATTCCGCATTTTCTCTTAAAAATGATTCATTAAGAAAAAATGATTCTGTTGTTAAAAAAAATAAGGACAATGCTCCGCATGTTTTGAAGATATGCGCCTGCCAGGTTTTAAAATTGCAATCCGCAAATTATAGAGCAAGAAATTATGCATTATATTCAGAACGTACCAACAAAAAAAGTTATAGTTATGATTTGAATAAAGCAAAATGGATTCTTGAAAGAGAGAAAAAGCATATTGCCGATTTATTTTACGACAAAGTAGATGTGCTTGATGATATTGTTGAAGCTACCGATTGCCGAAGCATGTTTTTAAAAATGAAAAGGCAACACAAAACATTAATCCTTTACGATATTGTTGATGCGGATATAAAAAAATAATCTGCCATCAATATTGTTCATGCTCGTTTGGGAAATTTTTTGTTTTTACATCACTGATATATTGCTTCACTGCTTTCGTTGCCAATTCGTTCAAATTAAGATATTGTCTTAAAAAACGTGGTTTGAATTCTGTTGTGATTCCCAGCATATCATGCATCACTAAAACTTGTCCGTCACAATCTTTGCCCGCGCCAATACTGATTGTAGGAATTGCTATACTTTCTGAAACTTCTTTTCCAAGTAAAGCGGGAATTTTTTCAAGCACTACGGCAAAACACCCCGCGTCCTGGAGCAATTTCGCATCGCGTCTTAATTTCTCGGCTTCTTCTTCTTCTTTTGCACGCACCGTATAGGTTCCGAATTTATAAATTGATTGTGGTGTTAATCCCAAATGTCCCATCACCGGAACGCCAGCGGCAATAATTCTTTTTACAGATTCTAAAACTTCTTCGCCACCTTCTAATTTCACTGCGTGTGCACCCGTTTCTTTCATAATCCGAAACGCAGATATCAATGCTTCTTTTGAATTGGATTGATAAGAACCAAACGGCATATCAACAACCACCAAACTTCGGTTAACACCACGTATAACTGATGATGCGTGATAGATCATCTGGTCTAATGTTATCGGTAATGTAGTTTCATGTCCGGCCATTACATTTGATGCTGAGTCGCCAACTAATATCACATCAATTCCGGCAGCGTCAAAAATTTTTGCAAAAGAAAAATCATACGCAGTGATCATACTTATCTTTTCTCCATTCTCTTTCATCCGCTGCAATGTGTGTGTTGTAATTTTTTTTACCTCGGTATGTACTGACATGGTTTAAATTTTGGAATGTTTGTACGAATGGGGAGAGAATATGGCTCTGCGTTAGAATAAAACATACCCGGGATTCTCCTCGCTGTATTGTATGTTTGGAAAGCGAATGCTAAGATAGAAGAAAATGTTGAATGACAAATAAAAAAGAGAAGATGGAAGAAAGAAATCAGAAGCTAAATGAATTAATTTTTACTTTTTGTTTTATTCTTTTTACTTACTATTCATTTCTTACTTTCGTTTCTCACAAAATAATTTCAGATTTTAAATAGATATTTATGTTTTACAAAACTAAGATCAGCTTTCTCTTCATTTTTTTTGTTGTAAATATTGTTGTTGCGCAGGATACAACTCAGCAAATTGTTGCCGGCAGAAGTAACAGCGCCGATCAGCAAAAAAAACCTTACGTGATTTTAATTTCGGCTGATGGTTTCCGTTATGACCTTGCAGATAAATACAATGCCACGAATTTACTTCGCCTGCGAAATGAAGGGGTCAATGCAGCGTATATGCAACCCAGTTATCCATCGCTTACTTTTCCAAATCATTACAGTATTGTAACCGGGCTTTATCCCTCGCATCATGGTATAGTTGACAATACATTTTACGACAAACAAAAAAATGAAACATATACAATCCGGAATAAAAAAGCAGTGGGAGATGGTACCTGGTACGGCGGTAGGCCACTGTGGGTGCTTGCAGAAAAACAACAAATGCTCAGTGCGAGTTTTTATTGGGTTGCTTCCGAAAGTGCGATACAAGGTGTGCGACCTACTTATTATTATATTTATAATGATGCGATACCGATTGATAAAAGAATTGAAACCGTAAAAAACTGGTTGCAATTACCGGAAGACAAACGCCCGCATTTTATTACTTTTTATTTTCCGCAGGTAGATCACCAGGAGCACACTTATGGTCCAGATTCGAAAGAAGCCGAAGATGCTGTTCATCTCGTTGATGAAAGCGTTGGAAAACTTGTAAGAACTGTTGACTCGCTTGGACTGAATGTTAGTTTTATTTTTCTTGCCGATCATGGAATGCTGAAAGTTGACAATGAACATACGTTGCCATTGCCTCAAGTAGTTGATACAACAAAATTTCTGGTGTTGCCCGGTACTTCTTTGTTACATCTTTATGCAAAAAATAAAAAAAATATTCAACCAACATATAAAGCATTAAAACTGGAAGCAAAAGATTATGATGTTTATCTCGCAACCAAAATGCCGGCGAAATGGCATTACAGTAAAAAAGATGATCGGTTTGACAGAACCGGAGATATTATTTTAGTGCCGCATCCGCCAAAGGTTTTTAATATTGGTAAAGGTCATATACCGATTGGCGAGCATGGATTTGATCCTGCAATTCCTGAAATGCGTGCAACATTTTATGCCTGGGGCCCGGCTTTTCAAAAAAATAAAACGATAGCTGGTTTTGAAAATATTAATGTATATCCGCTGATCGCAAAAATCTTAGGATTGGAAATAACGGATAAGATTGATGGAAAATTAAAAGTGCTTGAAAATATTTTAGCAAAATGAGGGTTGAATTGATAATTGAAGGAACGCAGGTTTTTATGATGGTTATGATTTTTGATTTTATTTTTCAATCATAAATAATCTTAACCGATCTGCGTTCTGTGTGACCGCACATTTAGCATTTTATATTTGGTAGTACACAGTTTAATAGTAGCACAACTGATGAACGAGATGCGACGTAACGATGCTGAAGAGCGAACAAATGCCGGTACCAAAATAATTTGAACTGTT
>DATHPY010000345.1:0-4326 GCA_035483315.1 Puia sp.
CTCATTTCTTCCACAGGCACATCTGCAAGAATTGCATATTTAAATTGCAACAAAGAATAGGTTTCAATTATAGAAAAACCATAGTTGATACTACCATTTAAAGAAGGCGAATTAAATTGCTGAGGTTTTATTCTGCTTGCAGAAGTCGCAGAATTATGAGACTGACCGTTTATTGAAATGTTATCAATGAATTTTATTGAGGAAGGTTTTTGCTGATCTTTATATAAATCAGGACTTGATGTAGCAGGTTTTAAACTGCTGCAACTAAGCACAAAAAAGCTAACCAGTAAAATAAATAAAAGAGATTTCACTTCATACTTTTTAGGGTGCGGTAAGATAATAAAATTAATCAAAGTCTCATAATTTTTTGTGGAAAGAATGTGATTTTAGTGAACGAATTTTATTGTGTTTTGTTTGTTAATTGCGAACGGTTTGTGGTTAAAAATTTGTTGTTTGTAGTTTGAAAAAATTTAAATTACTGAAACGAACTACAAACCACATACTACAAACTATAAACTGGCATGTCTAAATTTTCTCACTTACACGTTCACACTCAGTTTTCCCTGCTCGACGGAGCCGCGTCTATTCCCAGTTTATATAAAAAAGCTATTGCTGAAAATATGCCCGCGCTGGCAATTACCGATCACGGCAATATGTTTGGCGCATTTGAATTTGTTGCGGAAGCTCATAAATATAAAAATGCCGATGGTTCATTAAAAATAAAACCAATTGTTGGTTGCGAATTTTATGTTGTTGCGGACAGGCATCGTAAAATTTTCACCAAAGAACAAAAAGATGACCGCTATCACCAGGTTCTTCTTGCAAAAAATAAAATTGGTTATCAGAATCTGATCAAACTCACGTCACTCGGTTATATTGAAGGTTTGTACAGTAAATATCCGCGCATCGATAAAGAACTTATTGAAAAATACCGCGAAGGATTAATTGCTACAACTTGCTGTATCGGCGCGTATGTGCCACAAACTATTTTGCATGGTGGCGAAGAAAAGGCGGAAAAAGAATTTCAATGGTGGCTGGATATGTTCGGCGAAGATTATTTTATCGAATTGCAGAGACACGAAATAAAAGAGCAGGAAATAATCAATAACCAATTATTAAAATTTGCGAAGAAATATAATGTACCTGTCATCGCAACAAATGATAGTCATTATACCGATAAAGAAGATTTTAATGCGCACGATATTTTGCTTTGCATCAACACCGGCGAAAAACAAAGTACGCCGGGTTATGATGATTTTGTAAATGATGATGCTCATGTAAAAAACCGCCGTTTCAAATTTCCCAATAACAATTTTTATTTCAAGACTGCTGAAGAAATGAAAACGCTTTTCAGCGATGTGCCGGAAGCAATTGATAATACAAATCTTGTTGCAGACAAAATTGAAGTGTTGAATTTGAAGAAAGATATTTTACTTCCTGCGTTTCCTGTTCCGGCAGCATTCCAGGTTCATGAGGATAATAATTTAAATCAATGGGAATATCTAAAACACATAACTTATATCGGCGCGAAAGAACGTTACAAAGATATTTCGCCTGAAGTGCAGGAGCGTATTGACTTTGAGCTCTTCACTGTAAAAACGATGGGCTTTGCCGGGTACTTTTTAATTGTAAGTGATTTTATAAAGACCGGCCGCGAAATGAATGTGTTAGTCGGTCCCGGTCGTGGTTCGGCAGCAGGAAGTGTTGTTGCCTATTGTATCGGCATCACAAATATTGATCCGATAAAATACAATTTATTGTTTGAAAGATTTTTAAATCCTGATCGCAAATCAATGCCGGATATTGACACCGATTTTGATGATGAAGGAAGACAAAAAGTAATTGATTACGTCGTACAAAAATATGGCAAGAACCAGGTCGCGCAAATTGTTACGTATGGTACGATGGCTGCAAAATCCAGCATTAAAGATGTGGCGCGAGTAATGGATCTTCCATTAGCGGAATCAAATGCGCTGGCAAAGCTTATTCCTGAAAGAGTTGGCATCACATTAAAACGCGTTTTACATGCGCCGCTTAATTGGAAAGAAGGGGAAAAGTCTTTGGAAGAAAAAGAAGGTGTTAACTCCGATGATCTGGAAGGAGTAAAAAAGATACGCGCGATCTATAATACCAAAGATGATCTGCGCAGTAAAGTTTTACATGAAGCAGAAAGATTAGAAGGTTCTGTTCGCAACACCGGCTTGCACGCTGCAGGAATTATCATAGCGCCCGAAGATCTGTTCAATATTATTCCTGTTTGCAAATTGAAGGATTCGGAATTATTGGTTACGCAAATTGAAGGAAGTATAATTGAAGATGCCGGCGTTTTGAAAATGGATTTTTTAGGATTAAGGACGTTGAACGTTTTAAAAACATCCATCGAATTAATAAAAGAAAATCACGGAATAGTAATTGACATTGATGCGATTCCTCTTGATGATAAAAAAACTTTTGAATTATATCAGCGTGCGGAAACCATTGGCACGTTTCAGTTTGAAAGTCCCGGTATGCAAAAATATTTACGTGATCTGAAGCCGGATAAATTTAATGATCTGATTGCGATGAATGCATTGTATCGCCCCGGTCCGATGGCGTACATTCCAAACTATATTGACCGCAAACACGGGCGCGAGGCGATGACCTACGATCTGCCGGAAATGAAAGAATATCTCGAGGACACTTACGGCATCACCGTTTACCAGGAGCAGGTAATGTTGCTGGCGCAAAAACTTGCAAGTTTTACAAAAGGGGAAGCGGATGTATTGCGAAAAGCGATGGGAAAAAAAGATCGTAAGACGCTCGATAAAATGAAAAACGGTTTTATCAACGGAGCATCCGCAAAAAATCATCCCAAAGAAGTTTTGGAAAAGATATGGACAGATTGGGAAGCGTTCGCGCAATATGCTTTTAATAAATCGCACTCTACCTGTTATGCGTATGTCGCGTTTCAAACTGCTTATCTGAAAACGCATTATCCCGGCGAATACATGTCGGCTGTGTTGAATCATGCAGGAAGTATTGAAAAGATCACTTTTTTCATGGAAGAATGCAAAAGAATGGGATTAAAAGTTCTCGGTCCTGATATTAACGAATCGCAAAAAGGATTTGCAAACGTTAATCGTGAGATCCGTGTTGGGTTTGGCGGATTAAAAGGCGTTGGTGAAGCTGCTGTAGAAAGCATCATCGCCGAAAGAAAAAAGAATGGAAATTATACCAGCATTTTTGATCTGATAAAACGCGTTAATCAAAGAATGGTAAATAAAAAAACATTGGAAAATCTTGCGTATGCAGGAGCTTTCGATTGTTTTAAAGAAATGCACCGCGCGCAATATTTTTTTATGCCGCCCGGCGATACATCAACAGGATTAGAAAAAATTATCCGCTTTGGAAATATTTATCAAACCAATTCAAACAAAAACAGTAACAGTTTATTTGGTGAATTAACGATGCCCGATATCGCTACTCCAAAAATTCCAAATTGCGAGCCGTGGATATTGACCGAATTACTCGATCACGAAAAAGAAATTACCGGCATGTTCATGAGCGGTCATCCGTTGGATCATTTTAAATTCGAAATAAATCATTACGGCATTACAAAACTGAACGACTTCAACGAAATAAAAGAATCGTTCACACTTCAATCGCAAACAAGTAAATCGTATCGCATTGCAGGATTGGTGGTAGACGCACAACATCGCACATCAAAAGCCGGCAAACAATTCGGTTCTTTTATTATTGAAGATTATACCGGAAAAAGTGAGTTTCTTTTATGGAGTGAAGATTACGCCAAGTATTCCAACTATCTCGAAAAAGGGAAAAATCTTTTTATGATCGGTTCCTTCCGTCAACGTTTTAATAAAGCCGAATTTGAATTTAAAGTGGAAAGAATGATGTTGCTCGAAAGTATCAAACAGCATTTAACGCGCCAGGTTGTTGTTGATATTGAAGCAAGGTTTTTGAACGAAGAAAAAGTCAAATTCATTGAAAAAAACGTTAAACGTTTTCCTGGAAGATCGACCTTGAAATTCAATATAACTGAACCCAAAAACAACTTCAAGATCAGCATGTTCACTATGGATAACGGCTTTGAAATGAATGACGAAATGGCTGCCTTTTTGGACGGTTCGCCAGAGATGGAAGTGCAGGTTGTTACAGCTTAAAAAATAAGTGTCATAACAACAGGATAAAGTTTTTGGAAGCGTTTTTGCTATTGTACCTCTCACAGATTACGCAGATTTACACAGATGAGTGTAAGTAATCAAAAATCCGTGAAAGTCTGCGATATCTGTGAGAAAGAATTTTATTAAATCTGTGAGAAAATTTGTT
>DATHPY010000346.1:0-3701 GCA_035483315.1 Puia sp.
GATTGTTTTTGTTTTGCGTAATCAACAATAGTTTGTAATCGTGTTTCGTATTCCGAAATAGAATTTCCTTCATCAACCAAGTCAATATCATGAAAGCAATAATAAGGAACGCCAAGTTTGGTGATGAACTCAAAAGCCGCGTCCATCTTATCTTTGGCGCGTTGGATTGCATCGGCGCTTTGATTCCATTCAAAATTTTTTGTTCCGGGTCCGAATGGATCGCCGCCGGTGTTGCAGAATGTGTGCCAGTAACAAACTGCAAATCGTAAATATTCTTTCAGCGTTTTTCCTGCAACCGTTTTGTTTTCATCATACCATTTGTAGGCAAGTGGATTATCGGATTGTGTTCCTTCAAATTTTATTTGCCCGATGCCTTTGAAAAATTCTTTGTTGCCTATAATGATGCTCATGGTTTTTATTTTTATTGATACAAGTTATAAGTTTAAAATAATTCTCTTTTTTATTGTTACTTTTTTTGTGGAAAAAAAGTAACCAAAAAAGCCATCCGAAAACGATGACGGCCCGTTTTCGGGATAGAAGGTTCGACTAGACTTTTGCACGACTGTGAATTCAGCTTCAGTAATCCTATTCTATGCTTTTAGCTTAAATTGCTTTATAAAATTCGAAAAATCAAAATTTTCTGTTGACACTAGTTTTTTATAACATTCTTATTAATTCATTTTTCCAGTTTTGATAAACATCTTGTGTTTGCTGAAGTGATCTTTTTTCCGGTTCAATTCGGTTAATTATTTCCATCCCTTTAAAACTTTCAGAAAAGTTTTTATAATAGCCGGAGCCAACACCTGCTGCCCGCGCCGCACCAACTGCTCCATCTGTATTATACAATTCAACAACACAGTTTGAAACATTTGAAAAAGTTTGTGCAAATGTTTCACTCAAAAACATATTGGCGAAACCTGCACGGATGGTTCGCAATTCCATTCCCATAGTTTGCATAATTTCCATTCCATAATTTAATGCAAACACGATCCCTTCCTGCGCTGCGCGCGCAACATGCGCACGATTGTGTGTATTAAATTGCAAGCCTTTGAAAGTTGCAGTTACATTTTTATTGGCAAGAATTCTTTCCGCGCCGTTTCCGAATGGAAATATTTGCAAACTTTCTGAACCAATCGAAATTTTTGACGCTTCATTATTTATTTCTTCGTAAGATGAATTATTAAAGAAATTCTTCCGAAGCCAGCTGTTTAAAATCCCTGTTCCATTAACACACAATAGTATCCCATAACGTTTATCCCTACCCGTATTATTTACGTGCACAAATGGGTTCACCCGCGATTGCCTGTCGTATTCCACTTTATCAGTAACTCCATATACAACTCCTGAAGTGCCGGCATTTGCAGCAATTTCACCTGGTTGGAGAACATTGAGTGAAAAGGCGTTGTTGGGTTGATCGCCTGCGCGATAACAAATTGGAGTTCCGGTTTCTATTCCTAAAATTTCCGCAGCTTCTTTATTTATTTTTCCTTGCTCGCCAAATGTTGGGACTATTGGTGATAAAAAGTCTTCATCAATTTTATAATAATTCAATAATTCTTTCGCAACGGAATTGGTTTGATAATTCCAGAAAATCCCTTCGGATAATCCAGAAATAGTTGTTGCAGGTTCACCCGATAATTTTAACGCGATATAATCCCCCGGCAACATTATTTTATAAATTTTTTCATAAACCTCTGGCTCATTTTCTTTCACCCATTTTAATTTTGATGCGGTAAAGTTACCCGGTGAGTTTAAAAAATTTTTCAGGCAAAATTCTTCCCCTAAATCCTGAAAAGCTTTATTGCCAAATTCTACAGCGCGACTATCACACCAGATTATTGAAGGTCGCAAAGGTTGCAGATTTTTATCAACACAAACCAATCCATGCATTTGATAAGAAATTCCGATAGCAATAATTTCGTCGGGTTTATAAGGAATTTGTAGTTGTAATTTTTTAGTTGCAATAATCAATTCCCGCCACCATCTTTCAGGATCTTGTTCTGCAAACCCTGGTTGCGAAGAAATAATTTCCATTTCAGAAGATGGAGATAATGCAGTGGCAATAATTTTTCCTGAATCCGCTTCGATCAAGGCGGCTTTTATTGAAGATGAGCCGATATCATATCCTAATAAATATTTCAAATGTTTTTTTTAAAGAACAGCAATTTAAAACTATTGTCGAAATAACATTTATTGCTTGATATAAAACTTGGTATTTTTATGAAATTAAACAACTATTATGTTTGAGCACAAATATCAGCCGCTTGCACCAAAAAATGTTTATTACAAACGGGTAATGAAAAATCTTGCATGGGGAATTGCTATTATTTTTTTGTGCCTGATGATTGGCGTTGCCGGGTACCACTACACTGCGAATATAGAATGGCTGGATTCAGTGCATAACGCGTCAATGATATTAAGCGGGATGGGGCCGGTTGTAGATATTAAAACCGATGGCGGAAAATGGTTTTCTTCTTTTTATGCGTTATTCAGTGGCGTGGTCTTTATTACCAATATTGGATTTATTCTTGCTCCGGCGATACATCGTTTTTTTCACAGGCTTCATCTTGAGGCAAGCAAAAAAAGTGATAATTGATAATTGATAATTAAAAACAATTATTCTTTCAGAAAGGTTTCAAACCTAAAAGTAATTTGCAAATTATCATTCAGCATTCATCATTGACAATTCATCAAGTCATTCTTTTTTTACAAGCACTATTTTAGCTCTGTCTGCTTTGTAAATTTGCTCGTAATAGTCAACAAGATTGGCATAATCCGCCGCAGGAAAATTTCCGCTGTATTGCTGTTGGTAGCGATAGTATAAAATTTTATCCGGCATCACTTTTACAGAAGAAATATATTTTCCGAATTTGGTTTCTATTTTTTTATCTGAGGGCAATGCTTCGGGTTGATAGCCTGCCGGGATTTTTATTTCAACAGAATCAATATCCGTGCATTCCGAGTGAAGTTCAACGCTGTATTTTCTTTCTTCTTCTTTTTTTAATTTATTACCCGAGCGATTTAAAATATCAGGGTTGATGAATAATCTTCTTCCGCTAACCTGCGCATAATTTGCAGCGGTTAATTCAAGGGATTCGTCAATAGCCGGCGGAATGTTATTCTTTTCTTGTTTATAGTCGAATTTGATTATATCATAAGTTGGCAAATCAATTTCATTTTTTAATTGTTTTAGCAATTCCTCTTTTGAATTGTAATTTATCTGCTGCTCCAGTTCATCCTGCTTTTCTGCCTTATAAAACGTATTGACAGAAGCTGTTAAATTTCCTTCATCATTTATTGTTGCATTAATTTTTCTTACTTCTAGATTATCAGTTAATCCATACTTGGGTGTATGGACAAGAGTGCCTCCTGCCTCATCCACGAGCAAGCCCCAGCGATTTGCAGTGAAGCCACTTAAATAACCAGCAGGCAGCGTCTGACTTGTGCACTCGAGCCAGACAGTATCATTTTGCAAAGGCACACAACTAATTACATGATCAAACTGATCGCTCGGAAATGCAGGATCAAGGTCTGTTGAATATCTTCCCGATTTTATAATTACCGAATTGCCTTTTATTCCTGCTTCTTTTAAAAGCGCTACCATAAAATTCGAAAGCGCTTTACAATCTCCATAACGTTTATTTGAAACATAAGCCGCATCAAATGGTTGCCAGCCCCCAATTCCAAATTGAATACTGATA
>DATHPY010000347.1:0-4784 GCA_035483315.1 Puia sp.
GAACTTTCGATCGCGGGCTGTTACAATATTTTCAACCATACAATGTTTTTTTCGCGCTCGTCAAAGCGTACACATTTGCGTTTATCATTTCGAGCATTCCCGCATATTATGGTTATTATGTAAAAGGCGGCGCCCTCGAGATTGGAAGAGCAAGTACAAAATCAGTAGTAGTAAGTTGCATCATGATATTATTTGCAGATTATATTTTAGCGCAATTGTTGCTCAATTCGCCGGGAGCATAAGAGTTTGTGGTTTAGAGTTTGTAGTTTCCAGTTCTTATTAATAGCAATTTTTTGCATTGAGTCATTTTCAAATTATTTTGATACCGGCATTTGTTTTTCATAGCATCATCGTCGCGTCGCAATCCGTTCATCGGTTGTGCTACTATTAAGCTTCGCGTTTATTATTTTCAAAATTCAGGAAATCAAAAACAAATTTCACGCGGAGACGGCGCAACGTTAAGGTTTCCCGTAAAAAATTTATCTGCGCTCATCCGCGCATAACGTCAGCGAAAATCTGCGGGAAAGATTCAGAAAAAACTTTGCATCTTTGCCCCTTAGCGTCTTTGCGTGAAAAAATAATAGTATGATCGAAATTAAAAACATCAAAAAAAGTTTCGGCGATAAGATCGTTATCAACGACGTGAGCGCCGTGATGCAATCCGGCAAATGCAATCTCATTATCGGAACAAGCGGCAGTGGTAAAACTGTGCTGATGAAATGTATGGTGGGATTACTTGAACCCGACAGCGGAGAAATATTATATGGCGGAAAAGATTTTGGGACGATGAATACTGAACAAAAAAAAGAGTTGCGCCAGCAGATCGGAATGTTGTTCCAGGGTTCTGCATTATTCGACAGTATGCATGTTGAAAAAAATATCATGTTCCCATTAAATATGTTTACCAACGACACCTACGCGGAAAAATTAAAACGTGTAGATGAAGTATTGGACCGTGTTAATCTTACAGGTGTCAATAAAAAATATCCCGAAGAGTTAAGCGGTGGAATGAAAAAAAGAGTTGGTATTGCAAGAGCGATCGTGTTAAATCCAAAATATTTATTTTGCGACGAACCCAATTCCGGTCTTGATCCGCAAACATCTTTGCTGATTGATAAATTAATTAAAGAAATAACTATAGAATATAACATCACCACCATTGTAAACACGCACGACATGAACAGCGTGATGGAAACCGGCGACCACATTATCTATATGTACCAGGGTTTAAAAGAATGGGAAGGCAGTAACAAAGAAATTATCTACAGCAAAAATAAACGCCTGAACGATTTCATTTTCGCTTCAGAGTTTTTACAGGATGCAAAAGACATGCGCATGCTCGAAGCAGAAGGGAAATATAAGAAGCCTGATGAGTGAAATAGTTTACAATTTGTAGTTTTCCTTTATATTTCTTTAAGTGCTGTATACATAGTGATAAACGTGATCGCGAAAAGCTTTGTATGGATTTTTGTAATAAGTCTCTGTATAGCAATTGCAATCAAAGATATTTTTTGCTATTGAATTAAAATCTCTTTTAGCTTTAACGCAGTCATTATATCACAGGCAAATTTATTCGACAATGATGATGTTCGTCATATAAGTAGACAAGATAATAATGCCATTTCTTTTTCTTTGCTATAGATTTAATTTTTTTGACTATTAAAAACTGCCCTGGAATTAATGTTTCTTTCACTTTGTCTTTGTCTCTTTCAGTTGGATCAAGCTGGTAATCCACGTTATTTTTAATCTCAGTATCTCTGAGGAAAAGTAATGGAAATGCAAGTGATGATTTAAATGAGATTGACTGATAATGTCCTTTTTGATCCGATGCTTTTCCAATAAGAAGCTTTTGTCCGGTAAATATATTGAACCCACTATTTGTAAATAAAGTGTCGTTTTTTAATGTAAAAGTTGTATCTCCTTGTATTACCGAGTCGGTTGCAGATTGTCCAAATGCAATAAGCGGAATAGAGGACCATAGTAGACAAATAGTCTGTAATAAACGCCAAATCATATGTTAAGGTTCAATTTATATTGATGCATTTTTCAGTGACTTTTAAAAGTACAAATTACTGAAACTCCATCGCAAAGTCCTTTGACATTTAACAAAACTTATCAATAAAATGATATCAAATGAACGCGAGAAGACATAACATCTTATTAAAAAATTGATGTTGCGGATGACAACAAACTAAAAAACTAAAAACTAAAAACTGTTTCCTTATTTTTGCCTCACTTAATTTTTTATACATGAGCATTTTGGTAAATAAAAATTCTAAAATTATTGTGCAGGGTTTTACCGGAACGGAAGGAACTTTTCACGCGTCGCAAATGATAGAATACGGAACGAAGGTTGTCGGCGGCGTAACTCCGGGCAAGGGCGGAACTTTACATTTGGACAGACCAGTTTTTAATACAGTTGCAGACGCGGTGAAAGCAACGGGCACAAATGTTTCCATCATTTTTGTGCCGCCGGCATTTGCTGCGGATGCAATAATGGAAGCTGCAGAATCCGGAATTGAATTAGTGGTTTGTATTACGGAAGGAATTCCTGTGCAGGATATGGTGAAAGTTAAAAACTATCTAACGGGTAAGCGCACACGATTAATTGGTCCAAATTGCCCTGGAGTTATCACGGCTGACGAATGCAAGGTTGGTATTATGCCAGGTTTCGTTTTTAAAAAAGGTAGAATCGGCATCGTATCAAAATCAGGGACACTCACTTATGAAGCGAGCGACCAGGTTGCTAAAGCCGGACTTGGAATTTCAACTGCTGTTGGCATTGGCGGCGATCCGATAATCGGCACGCCGACAAAAGAAGCTGTTGAATTATTAATGAATGATGATGAGACCGAAGGCATTGTAATGATCGGCGAGATCGGTGGAAGCATGGAAGCTGAAGCTGCAAAATGGATAAAAGAAAACAGCAGAAAACCTGTTGTTGGTTTTATTGCCGGGCAAACCGCGCCTCCGGGAAGGCGCATGGGACATGCGGGCGCGATCATTGGTGGAGCAGATGATACTGCTGCGGCTAAAATGAAAATTATGGCTGAATGCGGAATTCATGTTGTGCAAAGTCCTGCAGACATTGGCGCTACTATGGCAAAAGTGTTGAAATAATTTTTAGTCTGTCATTTTAGTAGGATATACTTATTAACTCCGATATTTTTATTTATAAAGCAAAAGCAAAAAATCTTGCTATTGATGTTTTCCACACCGTGTTGACATTTCTCCTGTTTGTTTTATCGTTTCTATCAATAGTATTGCAGAACACTCAAAACTGTCTTATCAAATTTTCTTCGTCTGTTGCTATCCGTTACCACACTTATCCTTTCCTATCCATCCTTGGAAAATAAAATGCTGAATTTGTTCCCGGAAAATATTCTGTAACCAAACATACCCTCTGATGGTCGTTTCTACATTAAGAAAATCATTTTCTTTGCTAACCTTTGTGCTGTTGTCGTTCGTTTCCCAATCGCAATGTTTTACAGACGCACTTAGATTTAACAGGAGTCAGCAACAGTTTGCAACTTTGCCCCCGAATTTAGCTTCTTCATTAACTGCCGATTTTACTATTGAAGCCTGGATATATCCCACAAGTAATTTAAGTTTTCTGCAATCGGAAAGTATAGTGAGTTTAGGGAATAACAGCGATGATTTTATGACACTCGCTCTTTTTTCCGGAAATAATTCGCCGGTGTTTTCTTTGGATGTCAATGGAACAGAAGATGATATTATCACTAACAAAAAAGTTACCATTAATACCTGGCACCAGATCGCCGTCGTCTCATTGGGCGGAACAGCAACATTATATCTCGATGGTACTGCTATCGGTTCAACAACATTGAGTAACACACCATCTGCACTCGGTGGCGGTTCAGGAACAACTGATGATTGGCTGGGAAAATCGGAGTTTGCATCGGACCCGACTTTCTCCGGCTACATGGATGAATTCAGAATTTCTGACGATGCGCGTTATACAAGTAATTATACACCGCCGTTAAGTCCGTTTACTCCTGATGGAAACACGACAGATCTTTATCATTTTAATGATGGCAGCGGACAAACAATTACAGATGCATCTGGCAATGGAAATAATGGCGTGCTTGGCGCTACAACAGCTGTGGAAAGCACTGATCCAACCTGGCAACCTTGCGCCACTCTTCCGATATTTCTCACTGGATTTTCTGCCGTACTTCAAAATAATATAGTGCATTTGCAATGGACAGCTTATAAAGATGTAGAGCCGGGAAGTTTTGCAATACAAAGAAGCACAGATGGAAAAAATTTTACAACTATTGGAACAGTTGAAACAAATGAACCGGAAGGAAGTTATAATTATTCATTTGATGATGAGCATCCGTCTAATGGAAATAATTTTTATCGTTTGCTGATCATTGATCAGGGTTCGGCAGATAAGTATTCAAATATTTTATTGGTCACGCTAAACAATGCGGTTTTGTTCAATGTATTTCCAACGGTTGCCAATTCATCCATAACTGTTGAACTTGCAAATGCTGCAAAACTTACTATGATAGATGCGAGAGGCGCGACGATCAAACAATTTAATTTATCCCAATCGCAGGTAATTGATATTTCTTATTTAGCAAAAGGGTTTTACTTTTTAATTAATAAAGAAACCGGGCAGGTTGCGCGGTTCATTAAAAATTAATTTGAAAGAGATTAGTTCTTGCTGTTTGAAATAAAAAACCCGGGCACGTAGTCCGGGCTTTTTGTAGAATCAAAGGAATCAGAAATCGTTAATAAGGTTTATGAAATTTGTT
>DATHPY010000348.1:0-4373 GCA_035483315.1 Puia sp.
TTTGGATATATTTTTATGTTGTCGGAATTACGCGCGAATGTTTTTAAAAATGGAGAAGTTACTGCGGTGTGTAATGTGTTGCTGTTTGCAAGGTCGGCGGTTCCATAAATTTCACCTGCTGGTTTATACGGAGAAGCAGCCCATGTTTTTGGGCTGACTGAAAAATAACTTTCGGTATATGTCGAACTGCTTACGATCAAATTGCCATCTTCATCAACAGCTGCGCCATTGCTGGTGAAGCCTTGCGGCAACCCGGAAATTGTTCCGAGATATTGCGTGTTTCTTGTGTTTACATCAACTTTAAAAATTCTATTGCTTGCGCTTACGAGATAAATATTCCCGTTATCGTCGGCAACAATATCGCCGCCTGCGTTGGCGCATGGATTGTTACGCGCAGCTTCGGTATTTGTTGCTGCATCTTCAAGCGCGCCCAAATCAGTGATGGTAATATTTCCTTTTGTTGTAAAACGCAAAAGATGTTCGCCGTCATTTGTTATCGTATATCCATATCCGTTAGGTGCAACGACCATTCTCGAAATGGCGCCGGCATAAAAATCGAAATTTCCCGCTTTGGCAAATGATTGTCCGCTTACAGAAAATACTTTCATCGTATTCAGGTCAACGTAGCGCAGCTCGTCAACAAGCATCGGCGTGTAAAAAAGCCGGTTTGTTTCTTTGTCGTAAGCAATCGCTCCAACTCCGCTGCCAAACGCAGCCTGCGGGTTGCTGTTCATGATCGTATCATTTATAAAACTTTCGATTTTTCTCATGTTGAGCGCGTCGTAAACTCCAATTGATCTGTCTGTACCGTTTAAGATCACAGTAGAGAACTGTGTTGTTTCTGTGTTCAGTTTTCTCAGGGAAACCCAATCAGTTGCGCCTTTTTGCAAAGAAGTTACAGCATACACAAAATGATCCGGCTGAGCCTGAACATCAAAAGAAAAAATAAAAAGGAAAATAAAAGCAGCAGGTAAAAATTTTTTCATAACCGTACAATTTTTTTGTCATGTTATCAAACGATACTCAATCAACAGGAAGTCTCAATGACAATTTTCGTTTTGCGGTAGAGGTATGAAAAAGGTAATGCACTAAATTATTAAAAGTTTTGGGTATTGCAAAGTGCTGACAGAGATAATTATGTACCAGGGTTTTGTACTTCTATTAAGCATCGTTCCGCCACCTGGCGGACTCTTGTACAGTTAAAACTCTATTGCGCACTGGTTAAGTAATCCGAACACACTGAGACTCACCAACAACGTATAATGCTGTCAATATTTATTGTTGCTGAGCTAACGTACATGGCTATGCGAACGCCATCAACAGCGAAATGCAAAATAAATTTTACCAACTATTTTGTAGCAGACTTGGCAGCATTCACATCTTTTGTTTCATCAGGCACCTGGAAAACAACCAATACTGCATGAACACCATAATGAATTTCCAAAAAATTAGGATCGTTTACAGCTTCATTTGCCAAAATTTCCAATGCTTCGTGATTGGCGTTTGCAAATATTTTTACCTGTTTCATAAATTTATCCGGTTACCTATACACCGGAAGGTTTTAATTGTCTTTTATAATTTACAATTGCATTATAGCGAAAAATTTATTACAGCCTTTCCTTTTCATTCGCATTAATTCGGAACAATAAATGGTCAAGGGACAGCGGACCGGAACCAATTACGGTAAAAAGAAATAACAACACAAGTACGAGGATAGAAACCCAAAGCTCAACATTGACGAATGGAGATAAAATATTTACAAAAAATACGGCTCCAAAAACAATTGGCAATTGTAATAAGGCCCAAAACCTGGTGTAAAGTCCAAAAAAAATCAGCGCGCCTCCAACTAAGTGAATATAGGTTACATAATAAATAATGGCAGAAATTATTTGCGGCGATTGCCGGATCGCCCTGTTCTCAATAATCATGTCCCGGAGATAAGCGGCATCATTAAAAAAGATATATCCCTTAACAAATAAAAAAACCCCAAGCGACATGCGAATTACGTCTAATATTTTTGGATGATGTAAGTCGCCCCATTTTTTAATTTTATCAGTGAAATGCATAAAATGATTTTTTGCGACATCTAAATTATTTATAATAATTCAATCTTCAATTATCCATAATTCGCGGTGCAATATTTCTGCTCTGTTTACAGCTTTCTTATGGCCGGCGGTGAAATAAAAATAAAAACATAAATATTAGAACAGTAGTTTTCTTATCTTTTAATTTTAAATGAACCCAACTACAATTCACAACCCAAAACTTCCATGAGGAAATTAATAGTACTGTCTGCATCATTATTTTGTTTGCTTAGTTTGCGCTCACAGCAAAACAGCGAGATTGTCCGAAATCAAAAAGCATTCTCGGACGCAAAAACGGACGTAGAGCGATTCAAATACCTGCGCGGCCTTTTTTATAGTTATTTATGGATCAAACCGGATTCTTCGCTTATTTATGTTGAGCGTGAAATTTCTTTCGCAAAACAAATAAATTCCGCTTATGATCTGAACAGGGCTTATCATGATTATGCCTGGTTTAATATTGTAAGTGGCGATTATCCCAAAGCTGTTTTTTATATCAATGAAGCAAAAAGTGTGGCCGAAAAATCTGGTAATTCATTTGGTCTTGCAACCACTTTCGGTTTGCTGTCCATCGTCTACGAAGATGAAGGCAATTTTAAAGAAGCTTTGGTTCAATCAAAAATGGCTAAGGCTTTAATCGAATCGCAATCGCCGCCTTCATATAAAAGTGAGGAGCTGGATACTGCCATCTCTTATATGACGATCACCTGGCGTGTCGCTACACAATTTGCTGAATTGGGTGAACCTGATTCTTCACTGTATTATATGAAAGTTACAGAAGCGCTGATGGTAAAAACATTAGGAGAAAATTCATGGTCGGGTTTGTATTATGGTTATGGAAATATTTATGTAAACTTAAAAGAGTACGATAAAGCGATACAAAACTACCGCAAAGGCATTGCCATAGCTACCACCAGCAACAAGGATTTGATGGATAATTTCAGTGGCATATCCACAGCATTTATGAAGACAGGTCAGTTGGATTCAAGTATTTTTTATGCGAGAGCGGCGCTGGCTCTGAGCAGGCAAACACATTATTCTCTTGGACAATTGGCAGCGCTTAATTTGCTCACGACGGCTTATACATCTCAAAATAAAACCGATAGCATTGCAAAATATTTGTCCTTGACAGTGGCCGCAAAAGACAGTTTGTTTAGCCGGCAAAAAATAATTCAGATTCAATCTATAGCTTTTGATCAGCAACTTCGCGAACAGGAGACAGTGCAGCAGGAAAAAGAATTGAAAAATAAATTGGCTTTTTATGCTGCGCTTGTAACAATAGCAATCTTTATTGTTATCGGATTTCTCCTTTACCGGAATAACCGACTTAAGCAAAAAGCCAATATCATTCTGCAAAATCAAAAAGAAGAAATAAATGTTCAAAAATTAAAACTTGAAGAAACGTTGAATAATTTAAGAGCAACTCAATCTCAACTCATACAATCAGAAAAAATGGCTTCGCTGGGGGAACTCACCGCAGGCATTGCGCATGAAATTCAAAACCCATTAAACTTCGTGAATAATTTTTCTGAAGTCAGTAATGAATTGATTGAAGAATTAAAGGAAGAAAGAAACAAGGCGCAAGGAGCAAGAGATGAAGAAATGGAAAATGAAATACTGAATGACATCAAACAGAATCTTGAAAAAATAAATCATCACGGTAAACGTGCCGATGCAATTGTAAAAGGAATGCTGCAGCACTCACGGTCAAGCACAGGTGTAAAAGAGCCGACTGATATAAACGCATTAGCAGACGAATATTTAAGGTTAGCTTATCATGGATTAAGAGGGAAAGACAATCTTTTTAATGTTACCATGAAAACTGATTTTGACAATTCAATTGGAAAAATAAATATCGTTCCGCAGGATATTGGAAGAGTGTTACTCAATCTTTACAACAATGCATTTTATGCAGTGAATGAGAAATCGAAACTACCGACCAAAGACCTGTCAGGTTTGGAAAACCTGACAGGTCCTGGCAACTTCGAGCCAACTATAACAGTCAGTACAAAAAAAACGGGGAACCAGGTATCCATAACCGTTAGTGATAACGGCAACGGCATCCCGCAAAAAGTAGTTGATAAAATATTTCAGCCATTCTTCACCACAAAACCCACAGGACTGGGAACTGGATTAGGTCTGAGCCTGAGTTATGATATTATCAAAGCACACGGTGGTGGAATAAAAGCGGAAACGAAAGAAAGTGAAGGGAGTGAGTTTATTATTGAATTGCCGTTAAAATAATAATTTGAAAATCGAAAACTCTTGTCACTAATCGTTCACTAATTT
>DATHPY010000349.1:0-16950 GCA_035483315.1 Puia sp.
ATTCCGGATACAACTTTTTCATTACTTTTTGCCATTGATTTTTTATGCAGTTCAATACTGCGGCTCAGATCAAAAACCCTGTTTGAAGGAGCAGCTACAAAAGTGGTGAGGTGAATGGTGGGCATAGTTTTACATGGATAATTGTTGCTTACTTACTGCAAAAATCTTTCCATATTTTTTATTCTTCTTTATTAACTGAACGGCAGTTTTACAACTTTAGCCTGTAGCAGCTTATCACGGATTTTAATGTAGATTTTTGAATCAATGGTGGCAAAAACTGTTCGTACATATCCTAACCCGATTGCTTTTCCCAGGCTTGGAGATTGTGTTCCCGACGTAACTTTCCCTATCGCCATTCCTGAAAAATCTTTTATTTCATAATCGTGTCGGGGAATCCCTTTTTCAAGCATTTCAAATCCGACAAGCTTTCTTTCCGTTCCATCATTTTTTTGCGCTTCAATAATTTCTTTCGCCGTAAAATCTTTACTGAATTTTGTTATCCATCCCAATCCCGCTTCCAATGGCGACGTGGTGTCATCAATATCATTTCCGTACAAACAATAACCCATTTCAAGACGTAATGTATCGCGCGCAGCAAGCCCAATTGGTTTTATTCCCTGCGCAGCGCCGGCTTCAAAAATTTTATCCCAGATAACATCAGGAGCGCCATCTTTATCTTCAAAATAAATTTCCACCCCGCCTGCGCCGGTGTAACCAGTTGCGCTTACTAAAACATTATCCACACCTGCAAATTTTCCTTTTGCAAAAGTGTAGTATTTTAAATTCAGGATATCCATTTCCGTTAGTGGCTGTAATATTTTTGTAGCATTCGGGCCTTGTATCGCGAGCAAACAGGTTTTATCAGAAATATTATGCATTTCAACTTTATGGGTATTATGCTTTTCGATCCAATTCCAATCTTTTTCAATGTTGGCTGCATTCACTACAAGCATGTATGTTTTATTTTCTTCAATGCAATAAATAATAAGGTCATCAACAATACCACCTGCATTATTGGTTAAACAACTGTATTGTGCTTTGCCATTGTTTAATTTCGCGGCATCATTTGTTGTAACGCGTTGAATAAGATCGAGCGCATTTTCTCCTTTTAAAATAAATTCACCCATGTGGCTTACATCAAAAACGCCGGCATTATTTCGTACTGTGAAATGTTCATCGTTAATTCCACTATAGCTGATCGGCATATTGTAACCGGCGAACTCGGCCATTTTTGCACCTAATGCAATATGTTTTTTTGTGAATGGAGTTTCTTTCATGAAAGATTATTTTTTTCCCGCTAAGGCGCAACGACACCACGCTTTTGTTTTGAAAATTGTTTATTAATATTTTTTTGTTTTCGCGGCGTTGCGCGATTATTTCTCTGCTGCGAAAGTAAAAAATGCGTTGCAGGCTGCCAATAATAAAAAAGAGCCGCCACTTTGTGACGACCCTCTTGTTCCAACTTCAACCAAAAACTACTACTAATTACAGCAGTAGCACGTGCTAATTAAATAAGTTCAGCAAGATTATAAATAGGTGAAAATGCATGTTCGCTTTCCGTACTGCTATTAATTGTTTTGGCTTCTTTTACAGAGCTGCTTTTTGGCGTTTCTTCAGTTTGCGCGTTCCGGTTCTTTGTTTTTATTGAGTCTTTATTTTTTTTTGGAATGGTAGTATCATTATTTTTTTTGTACCGGTAATCATCATTTTTTTCTGTTTTATCTTTTTGATCATCGCCTCCATCATCTTTTTTAACAATTGATTCCAGGTTTCCGGATTTATTCATGATGTAATCAACGTTCGTATCCCAATCAAAATATTCATCCCGGTCAAAATCTATATCAACATCATCATCACTCCATCTGTTACGATTATAAAAACGAACATGAAATGGATTTAACTTCCCCAATACCGATCTGTCAAATCGTATTTTTTTATTTTCGGGAACTTGTATTTCCATTATTATTTGCTGCCCGCGGAATTTATTTTGAGGATTAATTGAAAAACCACTTCCGATATCCAGAACACTGTCTTTATAATTTGCATTATATTCTAATTGCTTCGCTCTGTCTTCTGCATTTTTTCTGTTTCTGCCAAAGCTTGTTCTGATTTTAAGAATATGATAAAATGCATCATCACTTTTTTGTACCCTGATTTTTACGTTGGAGAGTTTTAAACTGTCATCATTAATATCCCATCCATTTGCGTCGGAGTGAATCCACCAAAACCCTTCGAATTGAATAGAAGGTTCCGATACTTTTACTATTAGCCGATCGTGAGCGGGTTGTGTCATAGAAATTTCGTCGGACACAATTCTATATGATTTGAAATCGCTGCCAACGCTTGCAACGAGACAAATTAAACAGATAAGACCTATTACCCACAAAGTGCCGAACGTAAATCCCAAAAATCTGCTTTGTGAACGTACACGCATTACTCTGCGGATGATCCAGGTGAGAAACGCTACTACTGGTATTCCCAGGAAAAGTACGAGCACTCCCCATGCATAAAAATTTTCCCAGAAGCCGTCCAATAAAAAGTTTTTTAAAGGCATTAAACCAACGCCCGCAAAAATTAAAGATAGCAGTGCAAAAAATAAAGCGATGGCTATCATTGAACCTATAAAAAGAAAAAACGCTTTTATTAATACACCAATCACATGAAAAAATCCATTAGAACTTTTTTTAGCCACATAGCCAGCTTCAGTTGTAAAATTTTTCGCTTGTCCCGAAGCGCTTTGCCCAAATTCTTTTGCCCTGTTGCCAAATTGTTGTGCTGTTTCTTTAAACTCATTTCCCCATTTCTCAGCTTTTGTGCGGAGATTCTCCATATCTTCTTTCACAGTATTCCGGATTGAATTCAGGTCCACACGTTCGCCACGCATTTCTAATTTTTCGGCAGAAGTTGTAGCAACAGGCACTGCTATCCACAAAATAATATAGCTAACGAATAGTGTACTACCCAACGAACTGGAAATTATACGAGGAGCAAAACCGAAATCCCAGTTCCACCACATTGCATGAAAAGTTCCTGAAATGAGGACGATAATTAATGGAAGAGCAAAAATTAATCTTGGTATCCAAACATCAATATTAAAATAAGATGAAAGTCCGCCACACACTCCCGCAATTATTTTATCATCAGCGCTTCTGTAAAGACGTTTTGTAACGTGCGATTGTAACGATTGTGAAGGAACAACTATCCAGAGTAAAAAATATACCCAGAATAATGCACCGAAAAGAAGCACGAAAACAATACGAAGAACAACGGGATCAATTCCAAAATAATTTGCGAGCCCGCTACAAACACCGCCGATAATTTTATCGTCAGCATTTCTGTATAATCGTCCGCGCCCTGAGCTGTAATTATATGATTGAGATTGTTGTTGTGAATGCTGTGACGATGATTGCGATTGATTACTGCTTTTTTCAGAAGAGGTATTGTTATTTGGTACTTCTTCTTCATCAAAATCTTCCGGGCGACCCATGCTCGCAATAGTTGCATTAACATCTTCGTCTGTTATACAAGTCGTATCTTTTTTTAAGCGATCAGAAAAAAGCTCGGCAAAACGATTTTCAATATCGCTGATGATTTCATCGCGCCCTTCTTCATTAGCGAAATATTTGCGCAGACTTTCTATGTATTGTTTTAATATTTCGTAAGCAGATTCCTCGATCGGAATTACCCTGCTGTGGAAATTTATGTTGATGATCTTTTTCATTGTTTATATTTTGAAAGGTTGAAGTTTATTGGTTTTCGTTTTCTCCTAAGCCGGTTGTTTTATTTGCGAGCGCGTTTACTGCATTTGCCAGTTCGTTCCACGTTGCCTCAAGCTCTTTGTAAAACTCATTGCCTTTATCCGTTAAGGAGAAATATTTACGCGGTGGTCCGGAATTGCTTTCTACCCAACGATATGTGAGCATGTTTGCATTTTTCAATCGCGTTAGCAAAGGATACAAGGTGCCTTCAAAAATATTCAGGTTCGCAGCTTTCATTTCTTCAACAATATCTGAAGGGTATGCTTCGCCACGTTTTATGATGGACAGAATGCAAAATTCCAAAATTCCCTTTCGCATCTGGCTCTGTGTGTTTTCAATATTCATTTTGTCTTTTTTTAGCCTCACCTTATGGCTCTCGTCCGAATTGGTTTTCAGAGAAGAGCCATATAGGGTTGGCAATTATATAATGAGCTTACAAGGACAAAGATAAGAGTATTTTTAATACTATGTAATACAAAGTAGTATTTTAAGAAAAGTAATTTTCATAGACTGCTAATGAGCGTTGAATGAAATGTAATACTGACAAGCGTTCCAGCCGAAAATATTGATTTTTAAGTAAGGATAGTAATTTGATGGGCGGTAAAAATGGCAGGGTGAGTCGCAACTATCACCAATTAGGGATAGGTCTTCAAGGGTGGGAATTTAAAACGTAGATTTGGTAAAATTCCTTATTAAAGTAAGAAATAAGAAAATCATATTCTTATTAGCAAATATTCCTTTAACCTATCTCTTATGAAGAGCATTTGAAATCTTCTTATATATACTATGTCGAGGCAATCCAAACTATTCAGTCCGGATTGCAATTTTTCTCTTGCTATTTTTTGTTTTTGATACTTTAATTATGGTTGAGGTTTTAAAGCGTTTCGACCTTTTTAGTATGCAGCTTTTATATTTAGGAGCAATTGAGGTTTCGATTTTATTTTTTGTTTTTCATCATTTCAAATAGACGAAGAACTACTCAAAATCATTTCTTCAACCCTATCTCTCTTAATCTTTCATCCAAATATTCTCCCGCAGTTGCATCCGGATATGCTTTTGGGTGATTCGCATCAATGCAACTTTGTAAACAAGCCAAATTCATTTCGCTTTTTGGGTGAAGAAAGAATGGAATGGAAAATCTTGATGTATGCCACATGGAACGTGGCGGATTGACCACACGATGTGTTGTTGATTTTAATTTATTATTCGTGAGTCTTTGTAACATATCACCAACATTCACTACAATTTGTTCCGGCAGTGAAATTGCTTCCACCCATTCATTTTTTTTGGTAAGAATTTGTAAACCACCGGCAGATGCGCCAACTAATAATGTAATTAAATTGATGTCTTCATGTTGCTCCGCGCGGATGGCAGATTTCGGTTCGTGTGTTATTGGCGGATAATGAATGGCACGCAGAATTGAATTTCCGTTGTGAATATATTCGTCAAAATAATTTTCATCAAGACTAAGGTATAAAGCGATCGCGCACAGCAAAGAAGAACCGGACTTTTCAAATGCCCGATACGCTTTAAAAAAAGTTGGCGTGAATTGCGGCACTTCATTTACCGTAACATTTGCCGGATATTCTGATTGTACCGGATCATTATCTTCAACAGTTTGCCCGAATTGAAAAAATTCTTTCAGATCAGGAGCATTACTTCCTTTTGCATGTTCTTTTCCAAATGAAGTGTAGCCTCTTTGTCCGGCGAGTTCCGGTTTTTCATAATTCTTTTTTTTGTCTAGAGGAAGAGAAAAAAATTGCTGTACATATTTATATAGGTCAGCGATAAGTTCATCCGAAATGCCATGATTTTTTACGGCAACAAATCCTACATCTTCATAAGCTTTGCCAAGAGATTGTACAAAAGATTTCTTTTTATTTTCATTACCGGATAAAAAATCGGAAAGATCTACAACAGGAATAGCCATAGCTTAATTATTTAAGTAAAAACTTTTGTTATCAATCCTAAATAACAAAATTAAAAACTAAAACTCTGCGTTCTTCGGCGTTCGCGGAAATGCAATTACATCGCGAATGTTCGTCATGCCAGTTACAAATTGCACCATACGTTCAAAACCCAATCCAAATCCTGCATGCGGCACAGTTCCAAAACGTCGCGTGTCCAGATACCACCACATTTCTTTTATTGGAATATGCATTTCCTTCATTCTTGTTTCCAATTTTTCCAATCGTTCTTCTCTTTGCGAACCGCCAACTATTTCTCCAATGCCCGGCGCTAAAATATCCATTGCAGCAACAGTTTTTCCATCATCATTTTGCCGCATGTAAAATGCCTTTATTTCTTTTGGATAGTTGCTTAATATCACCGGCTTTTTAAAATGTTTTTCTACGAGATAACGTTCGTGTTCACTTTGCAGATCAATTCCCCATTTGTCAATAATGTATTGAAATTTCTTTTTCTTGTTATGATTACTTTCTTTTAAAATATCAATTGCTTCTGTGTAAGTAATGCGTTCAAAATTATTATCAGCAACAAATTTTAATTTTTCTATCAATCCCAATTCGCTTCGTTTATCCTGCGGCAATTGTTTTTCTTCATCGGCGAGACGTTGCGCTAAAAATTCCAGGTCTTCTTTATTATTATCCATCGCGTACTTAATAATGTATTTGATGAATTCTTCGGCGAGATCCATGTTATCTTCCAGATCATAAAAAGCCATTTCCGGTTCTATCATCCAAAATTCTGCAAGATGTCGCGCAGTGTTTGAATTCTCTGCTCGAAAAGTTGGACCGAAAGTATAAATATCACTGAAAGCCATTGCTGCGAGTTCACCTTCTAATTGTCCGCTCACTGTAAGATTTGTAGCGCGTCCAAAAAAATCTTCTTTAAAATCTACACTTCCATCATCATTGCGCGGCGTTTTATCAAGGGGCAGCGTTGTTACTTTAAACATTTCACCTGCGCCTTCCGCATCTGATGCGGTCACAATTGGTGTGTGCATATACACAAATCCTTTGTCATTAAAAAACTTGTGAACAGCAAAAGCGAGTGCATGCCTCACGCGAAAAACGGCGCCAAAAGTATTGGTACGAAAACGCAAATGCGCATTTTCTCTTAAAAATTCCAGGCTATGTTTTTTTGGTTGAAGCGGATATTTTTCAGCATCACTGTCTCCCAAAATTTCGAGAGAATATGCTTTCAATTCTAATTTTTGTCCTTTGCCTAATGAAGCCACAACAGTTCCTTTTACTTTTAATGAAGCTGATGTGGTGATTCGTTTCAACAGATCATCTTCAAATTTTCCAAGCTCAAGAACCACTTGCAAATTCTCATTTGCAGAACCATCATTCAATGCAATAAACTGGTTATTGCGAAAAGTTCTTACCCAACCCATCACAATTATTTCCTGGTTATTCGGTTCGCCGGCGAGTAGTTCTTTGATCTTTATTCTTTCATTAAACATAGTCTTGTAACAGTTTGTGACCGCAAAGATAAAGAGCAGATTGGAAGCGCAAGACTTGATTTATGCTGATTTACTGAGGCTTTTGGCAAATAATAACTCACAATTTAAAGGGGAAGTGCTAAAATTTTTTTTTGAATTCTGCGTTTTATTATTATAATTGTACCGGAATTAAGCTGATTGTCCTTATCTATAGCTCGCATTTCATTCAGTTTTAGTCATCCGTTTCATCATAATCAATATTTATTCTAAACCTTTTTTTCAATAAACAGCCTGACTGTTTAATACCACTTACAACTTACAAGTTTTTATGTACGACATCCTTCAATTGAACGACATGCTCGTTCCTGAATTGCTCGATATTGCCGAGCAATTAAAAATTACAAACGCAAAAAAACTCGACAAACAAGAGCTTGTTTATAAAATTTTGGACAAGCAGGCCGTTGTTGCCAGCGAAACAAAAGACGATGGAGACGGCAAACCCAAACGCAAACGAATCATCAAAACATCTACTGCAAATAATAACGAAGAAGCTATTGTGGAAAGTGGAGATACCGAACACAAAAGACCGGAAATAAAAAAAGATTTCAGGAAAAAAGAAGAAAGACCGCCTGTTGTTGCAATTAAAAAGCCACGAAGAAAAGAAGAAGAGGAAGAAGAAATGATGGCGTCTGAACAGAAAAATATTTCTTTACCAGAAGAAAATGACGAGAACGAAAATTCAGAAAATGATGAGCAAAACAACGAGCAGCATCAGGAAGAAACGCCTCAGGGCGCAAATGGCGCTGGTGGCGATTCTCATGAAAATAAAGTTTATCCGCATCGCCGCAATGATAATTTTAATATTGAATTTGACGGAATAATCCAGGGCGAAGGTGTTTTGGAAATGATGCCTGATGGTTATGGATTTTTACGCAGCAGCGATTATAATTATTTGTCTTCTCCCGATGATATTTATGTATCACCATCACAAATAAAATTATTTGGATTAAAGACCGGTGACACTGTTTATGGTTCAGTTCGTCCGCCAAAAGAAGGCGAAAAATATTTTGCATTATTGAAAGTGGAATCTATCAATAATAAAAGCCCGGAAGATGTGCGGGATCGTGTTCCGTTTGATTATCTCACTCCATTATTTCCATTCGAAAAATTAAATTTATTTACCACGCCGAGCGATTATTCAATGCGCATCATGGATCTGTTCACGCCAATTGGTAAAGGACAACGTGGTTTGATTGTTGCACAACCAAAAACAGGTAAAACAGTTTTATTAAAAGCTGTTGCCAATGCTATTGCCTCTAATCACCCGGAATGTTATTTAATGGTGGTGCTGGTGGACGAACGTCCGGAAGAAGTGACTGATATGGAACGTAGCATTAAAGGCGAAGTAATTGCATCAACTTTTGATGAACCTGCAGAAAAACACGTGAAAGTTTCTACTATTGCTTTGCAAAAAGCAAAACGATTAGTAGAATGCGGACATGATGTGGTTATATTATTAGATTCAATTACGAGACTCGCGCGCGCGCATAATACGGTTGCACCCGCATCTGGTAAAGTGCTTAGTGGTGGTGTTGAGGCTAACGCGATGCAAAAACCAAAACAATTTTTTGGTGCGGCAAGAAAGATTGAACACGGCGGTTCATTAACTATTTTAGCGACTGCATTAATTGATACCGGAAGTAAAATGGATGAAGTAATTTTTGAAGAATTTAAAGGAACAGGCAATATGGAATTGCAATTAGATCGTCGTCTTTCCAACAGACGCGTATTCCCTGCTATTGATCTGGTTGCTTCGTCAACACGCCGCGATGAATTATTATTAGACAGAGATGTTTTGCAAAGAATGAATTTATTGCGCGTTTATCTTACCGATATGAATACAGAAGAGGCGATGAATGAATTATTAAAACGCATGCGCGGAACAAAAAGCAATGAAGAATTTTTGGCAAGCATGAATAGTTAGTAAAAGTTCATTGCAATAGTAAAACCATTCCAAGGGGTTTTCCATAAACCATCAACTATGAACCTTTAACAATCCCATCAATTTTTTTCGCAAGTTTTTTGTCCTTCTCAGTTACAACATCTCCTGCACTGTGAGTAGATAACCAAATTTCAACGCGATTGTAAACGTTCGTCCACAAAGGATGATGATCCATTTTTTCCGCTTCTAATGCAACTCTTGTCATAAATGCAAAAGCTTCTGAGAAATCTTTAAACTCAAATTTTTTATACAGCTGATTATTTTCTTCTTTCCACATAATATTCTTTTTTAAAAAACTAAATGTGTTTTGTGTTTTATTTTTTCATTAGTAAGCTCTGTAACTAATTGAACCGAATGAATTGTTTTAAGCATTTTTATTAATTCCTGCAGCGATTTATCATTTACAACATCTCCTTTAAGCAACCACAAAAAATCAAGATGCTTAAATTCCGGCAACAAATATTCTCCGTCAAAATGATTATTGTAAACATAGTGAACCAATGAACTTGTAGGCTCTGCATATTCATATACGCCAAAAAAATATTTCCGTTGTTTTTTGGTGAGCTGAATTTCGATATCGTTGTTAATACGGAAATTAAATTGCAATAAACGATTTACCTGCCAGCAGAATTGATAATTTTTTACAGGTGCCACTATGCCGAGCAAACGCGCATCTTCAAAAAAATCTTCCGACAGGTCGTCTATGTCTAACTTTAACTTCATAATGAGTTTTTGAAGTTATGAATTAAAAGCGAACATCAGTTTCTGCATCATCATTGCCGCGTTTATATTTAACTTTTGTTGCGTCGCCTTTTTTAAATTTTGATAACGCCTGCATATAATTTTCCAGTGATGAAACCGGATAATCTCCCAACTGAATAATAACATCACCAATTTGCAATCCTGCTTTTTGAGCGGGTTTGCCGTCGCTTACTCCATCAACTCTCACACCGCTTCCGCTAAAAGTGTAATCGGGCATTATACCTAATGTTACAGAAAATCTTGCTGACGTTGTTGTTTGTGTTTCTCTTGTTTTTGTAAATGCGAGTTTACCTTTATCATTTAATTCTTCTATCAAACTGTATATGTATTTTACAATTTGTAATTCACCCAAATAATTTATTTTATCGGATTCATCCGTCGGGCGATGATAATCTTTATGCAATCCGGTAAAGAAAAATAAAACAGGAATATCTTTTCTGTAAAATGAAGTGTAATCGCTCGGACCGGTTCCGCTTGAATCGTATTTAAGAGTAAAATATTTTTTGTCATCATTTTTTGTAAATAATTCTCCCCATTCAGGCGACGAACCATAGCCGCCAATTGTAAGTGAGCGCGAACTGTCATTCAATCTTCCAACCATATCCATGTTGATCATATAATTTGCTTTGCTCAGTTCAATGGTTGGATGCTCGGTAAAATATTTGGAACCAAATAATCCCAACTCTTCGCCGGAAAAGGCAATAAAAAGATAATTGTTATTTTTAAATTTTGATTGCTTCAACATTCGAGCAAGCTCTATTACTGCCGCAGTCCCGCTTGCATTATCATCAGCGCCGTGATGAATTAATTTTTCTTTTCCACGATACATTGAATTTCCATCTTCTCCATAACCAAGATGATCATAATGCGCGCCAATGATTATCGTATTATCTGCATTGTTATTAATGTAGCCAACAACATTGTGACCGACACGTTTTTTTTCACTCAGGCTCACTTTGATCTTAATATCCAGCGATGCAGATTCATCTTTCAAAAATTTTTTTCGCGCTTCTTTACTGATATACAAAACCGGGATGGATGCAATGGGAGATTTATCTTTTGGTGAGAACGCAATGTTATCTTCTATCGTTGATGTGTTATATAAAATAACTGCAGTTGCACCTTTTTTTGCGTACTCATTTATTTTTTCATGAATCGCATTATCCAGGTCGAAGTGAGGATTATTTTGATTTTCTTCCAGCGTTTCCTTCAGATCAAAAAACCAGGGCACGCCATTTTCCTGCAAAGCAATGGCAGGCGAACCTTCCGCGGAAGTGCATGCGCTGTATGTTACCGGAAAAAATTCATTAATTAGTTTCAGAGCAATTCCGTTAATAGAAAAAAAAGTAGAAGAATCAATTTGCTTTCCATCATTTACATCAAATGGTTGAAGCCATTGATTGTTTTGAGCATCTGGTTGCAAACCCTCTTTTTCAAATTCCGCAACAATATAATCGCTTGCTAATTTTTCTCCGGCAGTTCCTGTTCTTCTTCCTTCTAATTTATCGTTCGCCAGATAATGAATGTGTGTTTCTAAATTGGTAAGAATAATTTTGTCAGCTTTTTTTAATTTTTGCGGATAAACGAACTGGATAAGGCCTGATAAAATAACGACAAATAAAATTCGGGAGGTCATACAGACTTTGTGGTTAATTGATGATGCAAAAGTATGGATGACAATATCCATTCCAAAAAATAATAAACAGCGAAAATTGTTAATTCTCAGGCAGATGATTTTGTGGAATTGATCCGTAATACAAACATGTTATTTTCTCATTAATAACTCACTAAAACTTTTCTCCACAAACTTTTTTGCGTTACTTTTGCAGATTGTCCTTTTCATAACGAAACGGCAATGATTTTCACTCAATAAAGTGTTATCCAAAACTCAAAATCGTAAATGGCATTACCGCACCTTATCAAGTATGTGTACACAAACGGAACGGATGAAGTGATCCGCAGAGGGAAAAAAATTCATGCAATTAATTATGTTGAACTGATTAATTATGACGAGTTATTTTCGTCAGTTACTTTCCGCGTTAAAGACGATGTTTATTCTACCTATTATAAAGTTTACATTCAAAAATTCAGAGACCCTAAAGTTCTTTCTGTTCGTTGCACATGTCCGTATAACCTCGGAGATATTTGTCGTCACGAAGCTGCTGCGTTAATTCAATTACAGGAATTGCTCGATAGAAATATGTTGAAGTCGGAGGAAATTCAATACGACCAGCGGCACACCATTGTGCGAATGAAATTTATCGATCTGAAAACATTGCGTATTCTTTGTTCGCCTCAAACTTATATTGATGCAGAAACATTTTTGCGCACAGAAAAAGCAAATATTAATTACGCAAAAGAAGAAACGGTTAAGGCAACTGTTGATCTCGACGGCAAAACGTATAATGTTGTTATCAGCAAAAATGAAGAAAGAAATTTTGATACAAGCTGCGATTATGAAGATGAAGCCTTCCCTTTATGTTTACCAAAAGTGATCGTGTTTTTGCAACTGCTTCAAAGTTATGGATTGTATTATTTTGATACGATCCGCAACTGGGACAAAGAAAAAAATAAATTGCTGGAAGCATACGGATATTCTCTTAATGACGATCTGAAAAATAAATTCGAATTCACTTACAAAGAAGGAAAACCATTCTTGCGCGTGCTGGATTCATCTATAGTTCGCATATCATCGTCAAATTCTGAAAGACTAAAACTTGCGCAGTTAAAAGAAGAACCGGCTGTTATTGCCGCAGAAGAAGAATTATTCCAGGGCTCAGCAAAACGACTTGGAATTGTTTTTAATTTCAATCACAATACTTACCCAAATTTTATTGTGGACTTGGTTGCCGGAGAAAGCAATGATGAAAAAAATTCTTTTGTCGGCAATGTTGAAAAAGTTGATATCAGCAAATTTGTAGATGGCACTTCTTATAATGAATCTGAAAAGCAACTCATTCCTTTTATCCGGAAAATTCAGGAGTCAGAAATTAATCGTTATCTCAACCGTAATTCTCCGTTCAGCGGAATTTGGGAAAATATTATTCATCAGCATGAAGACGATCTGCCAGACGAAACAAAATCACTGATCTCAGAATATCTTCATCCAAAACTGCAAAAATTATTTAATGATCTGAACAGTAATCCGTTTGTATTTTATCTTAACGGGCATAAATCATTTACAACTTCAAACCTGCAACAGACGGCAATTGTAGCGGATCCGATCAAACCATATTTTAAGATCAGCAATCAAAAAAATGGGGTTGAAGTTGCGTGTTATGTAAAAATAAATGGCCAGCCGGTTAATATCACCAGTAATGAATGTAACAGCGCGTTGGTTTTCTTTTTTCATAATCATTTTTATTTGTGGCAAAAGCCCGAAGATGTAAGCCTCGTGGAAAAATTTGCGAAAAAAGAAAGAATGATTATTGATAAAGAAGATTGGCCAAAACAATTAACAAGTTTTGTACTTCCTCTCTTAAAAGAATATCATGTTGAGTTTGATAATGCATTTATAAAAGAAGTGAAGGAAGGTGAACCGGAAAAAAAATTATTGCTGCAGGAAAAGGGGGACTATTTAGTTTTTCAACCATTATTTACTTACAAAGGTTTTGAAACAAAACCCGGAGGCAAGGAGGAAGTTATTATTCCAGAAGATGATAAGGTAACTATTGTTCGCCGCAACAGGGAAAAAGAAATTGCTTTTATAAAAGAACTGGAATTATTGCACTCGCAATTTATCCGCGCAGAAAATTCGCAAAACCTTGCATTGAAAGGAACTGATGTTTTGAAAAATAACTGGTTTTTTCTTTTTGTAGATGCAATGCAGGAAATGAAAGTGCCTGTTTATGGATTTGATGCGCTAAAAAATTTTAGGTTTAACACGGCGAGACCGCATACAAAAATTCACATCAGCAGCAATACAGATTGGTTTGATGCGCACGTTGATATTGTTTTCGGAGACCAGAAAGTAACAATCAACGATGTAAAAAAAGCGCTTGCAAATCATCAGCAATTTGTTTCATTGAATGATGGAACGTTAGGCGTTTTGCCGGAAGAATGGATAAAAAAATATTCATTATTATTCAGCATCGGCGAAAGTAAAAGCAACCAGCTGCGTTTATCAAAATATCATGTAAGTGTAATTGATGAATTATATGATAACAGGAATGAAGAAGAATTAATTATTCGTCTTGAAGAAAAATATGAACAGCTTCGTTCATTCAATCGTATAAAAGAAATTCCTACGCCGGCAAATCTCGAGCATATATTGCGACCATACCAGGTTCACGGTCTTCATTGGTTAAATTATTTGCACGAAGTAAATTGGGGCGGCATTCTTGCTGACGATATGGGTTTGGGAAAAACGGTTCAGGCGTTATCTTTTCTTCAACATTACAAAGAACAAAATAATAAATTAAACGCGCTTGTTGTTTGTCCGACAACACTAATGTTCAATTGGCAAAATGAAATAAAAAAATTTACGCCGCAACTCACCAATCGCATTCATCACGGAGGGGAAAGGACGCATAATAAAGAAGAACTCCTTCAGCACAATATCATCATCACCACTTACGGAACTTTGCGCAGCGATATTAAATTACTGATGGATATTCCTTTTGATTATGTTGTGCTTGATGAATCGCAGGCAATAAAGAATCCGGCAAGCAAGGTAACAAGAGCTGCCTGTTTGTTAAAAGCAAAACATCGGTTATGCATGAGCGGTACACCGCTTCAGAATAATACTTTCGACATTTTTGCACAGATGAATTTTTTAAACCCGGGAATGTTGGGGAGTATGGAATTTTTCCGGCAGGAGTTTGCTATTCCAATAGATAAACTCGGAGAACCGGATAGAAAGGATCACTTGCGTAAATTATTATTCCCTTTTATTTTGAGAAGAACAAAAGAACAGGTTGCAAAAGATCTTCCTGAAAAAACAGAAACCATTTTGTATTGCGAAATGGAAGATGAGCAGCGAAAAATTTACGATGCTTACCGCAATGATTATCGCGATAAAATTTTAGGAACGATAGAAACGCAGGGAATTCAAAAATCTCAATTAACTATTTTGCAAGGCTTGATGAAGCTTCGGCAAATATGCGATTCGCCTGCAATTCTTAATGAAGATGAAAAATATCCTAATCACTCAATAAAATTAGATGAGCTTACCCGTGAGATAACGGAAAATATCGGCGACCATAAAGCGCTTGTATTTTCTCAATTTTTGGGAATGCTTGCTTTAATAAGAAGTAAATTGAAAGAACTGAATGTGAAGTATGAATATTTTGATGGAAGCACGGCTGCAACAGAACGTGAACGGGCAATTCAAAGTTTTCAAAACGACGATAGCTGCCGCATATTCCTGATTTCCCTCAAAGCGGGTGGTGTGGGGTTAAATCTCACCGCAGCAGATTATGTGTATATTGTTGACCCCTGGTGGAATCCTGCCGTTGAGCAACAAGCTATTGATCGTACACATCGAATCGGGCAAACAAAAAATATTTTTGCATACCGGATGATTTGTAAAGATACCATTGAAGATAAGATAATTCAGCTACAGGAAAAGAAGCGGACACTTGCAAAAGACCTGATTGCCGACGACGATGGTTTTGTTAAAAGCCTTTCAAAAGCTGATGTTGAGTATTTATTTAGCTAATTTAGAGAAGAATTCACCCAACCACCGGTACTTATTTGCCTTCAATAATACCTTGCTATACATTTTGTTAAACACCGATTAATTTAGTAGAATTAATAATAAACTTTTCAATGAAAAAGATTATTTTTTTATTGCTGGTTTTGGTAACGGCTTTTACAAACATTTCTTTTGCGCAGGTTACAGGGTCAGTCAAAGGAAAAATTGTTGATACTGTCGGAAAACAAAATTTATCTAAAGCTTCTGTTTCCATATTGCATAGCGTAGACAATGGTTCGGCCGCATTAGTTGAAGCAGACAGAGACGGACAATTTTTTATTAGAAATCTTCCACAGGGCGATTATCGTTTATCCATAACTTTTGAAGGATTCGAACCGCTTACAAAAAGATTTTCCATAACAACTGACAGCAGCGGTAATAATATTGATTTTGGAATATTGTACATGGATAGAAGAAATGATACGCTGAAAGCAGTTGTTATTGAGCGGCCGCCAATGCAGGTTAAAAAAGATACGCTGGAATATAGCGCAGAAAATTATGCGGTGAAACCAAATGCCGTTGCGGAAGACCTGTTGAAAAAAATGCCGGGAGTGCAAGTTGATAAAAGTGGAAATGTAACTGCCCAGGGCGAAACCGTGCAAAGAGTGATGGTAAATGGGAAACGATTTTTTAGTGATGATCCTAAACTTGCCACAAGAAATTTGCCTCCGGATGTAATTGACAAAATTCAGGTGTTTGATGATCTAAGTGATCAAAGTAAATTCACCGGTATTGATGATGGTAATCGCGTAAAGACCATTAATATTATTACCAAGAAAAATGCGCAACAGGGTTATTTTGGAAAACTTGTTGGGTCTGCTGGCACAGATGAAACTTATGATGAGAGTGTTAATTTACATCGCTTCGATGGTAACCAGCAAATTTCTCTTTTAGGTCAGGCCAACGATATCAACAAACAAAATTTTACTATCCAGGATGTGTTAGGCAATGCCGGAGGCAGGCGTGGGGGAAGTGGTGGTACCGGGGCAACAAATCAATTACAGCCCAGTGTTACTACGGTGTGGGCAGCGGGCGCAAATTATCGCGATAGTTGGGGACCTAATACTGATGCCTATGGGAGTTATTTTTTTAACAGCCAGCACGTAGCTACCTATAATACAGATACGGCGCAGACGTATATAAAAAGCGATTCATCAAATTACAGTGGAGGGCATAACAGTACTATTCAGCGTACGGAAACCCATCGTTTTACATTTAATATTGAACACAAGTTTGACAGTAATAATTCATTGATCTTTCGTCCTAACATAAGTTTTCAAACCACTGAACCTAATTCTTCGTCAATATCCGAATTGTACGATAATAA
>DATHPY010000350.1:0-3220 GCA_035483315.1 Puia sp.
AAAAAATAGACCTTGTGGTTCGTGCATTTAATGATGGACTTGCTTTTCGATATACAATTCCCGAACAAAATAATTGGAATTCTTTTACATTGTTAGATGAGAACACAACATTCAAACTTGCAGGCAATCCAACTGTTCACACATTAATGTTTGGAAATTATACCAGTTCGCATGAAGGAGTTTATCAAACAATTCCATTTAAAGAAATCAAAGAAGATACGTTGATGGATATGCCTGCAACTTTTGAATTTCCGGATAATGTTTTTCTTGCAATAACAGAAGCTGAACTCGTTGATTATGCAGGGATGTATCTGGCAAGAAAAGATGATGAGCTTATGAGCAAACTTTCTCCGTGGCCGCAGCAGACTTCTATAAAAGTAAAAGCAACGTTGCCACACAAAAGTCCGTGGCGTGTATTATTGATAAGTGATAGAATTGGCGCGTTGTTAGAAAGTAATATCGTTACTGATCTAAATGAGCCGTGTAAAATTGCTGACGTAAGTTGGCTGAAACCGGGCAAAACAACTTTTCCGTGGTGGAATGGAAATGTAACTCCTGATACTTTAAATGCGCCGGGAAATAATTTTGTAACCAATCAATATTATATTGATTTCTGTGCGAGAAATAATCTCGAATATCATTCGGTTGTTGAATACGGATTGCATCAATGGTATATGGATGATGGCGTGAGTTTTCAACCCGGACCGCATGCAGATGTTACAACGCCTGTTCCCGGATTGGACATGAAAGAAATTTGCGATTATGCAAAAACAAAAAATGTTGGCATAAGAGTTTGGGTTCATTTCTATGCCCTATATCCTAAGCTGGATACAGCTTTCACGATATTTGAAAAGTGGGGATTGAAAGGAATGATGGTTGATTTTATGGATCGGGATGATCAGCAAATGGTGAATATGCAAAATGAAATTTTACAAAAAGCGGCAACGCATCATTTGCATATTCAATTTCACGGCGCTTATAAACCAACAGGATTGAACAGAACTTATCCCAATGAATTTACACGCGAAGGAACGCTAAATTATGAAGGAGATAAATGGACTGATGAAGGAATTCCTCCGGATCATGATATCAATATGCCTTTTACAAGAATGCTTGCAGGGTCTACGGATTATCATCTCGGCGGATTTCGTGCGGTGCCTAAATCGAAATTCAAAGCGCAATACACACGTCCATTGATGTTAGGAACGCGCTGTCACATGCTAGCGATGTATGTTGCATTAGAAAATTATTTGCAGATGGTTTGCGATTATCCGGCTGCTTATGAAGGTGAACCGGGTTTTGAATTCGTAAAAGAAATTCCAACAACATGGAATGAGACAAAAGTTCTTGATCAGACAAAAGCTTTTCAATTTATTACTATTGCGCGAAGAAAAAATAATGATTGGTATGTTGGAACAATAACGGATCATTCATCACGACAATTAAATATTCCATTAAATTTTTTGGGTGAAGGGAAATTCAAAGCAGAAATTTATGCTGATGCTGCAGATGTAAATGAAAACCCTAATCATCTTACCAAACAAATAAAAGAAGTGACTAATAAAGATGTGATCACAATTAATGTTGCTGCGGGTGGTGGGGAAGTGATGAGGATAGTGAAAGAATGACCGAAGACCGATGTTAGAAGTATGAAGACCGAATTCAAAACAATTACACGCCTAACTTCTGACTTCTAACTTCCGACTTTTTCTTCAACACAATCCATAATATTATTCCGATAACAACTAATGCGAAAGAAATTATTTCTGCCTGTGTGGGATGCATCCCAAAAATATCATACTTCACATTCACTCTTATTTTCTCAATGAAGAATCTTTCAATTCCATTTACTATTAAATAGAAAGCAAACAATGTTCCCGGCACTGTAAATTTTTTTCGGAAAGACCAGATGATAATAAAGAGAATCAGACAAATTACTGTTTCATAAAATGGAGTTGGAAAAACGCCAACAGGTAATTGATTACAATATTGCGCATCCAAACAACCGGGAATATTTATTCCTTTGCTGATAACATTGTGCGGATAATGATAAGACCACATCCAATCGGGCAACCAGCCAAAAGGTTTTGGATGTGCATTTTCTATTCCCCAATCGCCATCGCCGGAAACCTGGCAACCTATTCTTCCAATTGCATAAGCGAGCATTAATCCCGGCGCTGCGGAATCATTTAATTGCCAAAAACCGATGTGATGTTTTTTTGCATAATACCAAATAGCAAGTGCAGCGCAGATCAATCCGCCGTAAAAAGTTAATCCGCTAAAAATTAATGAAGCAAAATCCTGCGTTCCGCGATGCAGATCTTTTAAGGAATTAATAAAGTCAGAAGGGCTTTCAAGAATATCAAAAATTTTTGCCCCCAAAAAACCAAACACAGCAGCAAAAATGGTGAGGTCTCCTACCCTGTCATGTGGCCAAATTCTTATCGTTCTTTCTTCAGGTTCCGGTAATTTATTTTTATTTTTTTCCCAATATTTTAATCCGGAAACCAGCAAACCAATCACTAATCCCGCCCACAAATTTCCCTGCAATGAAAAAATGTATTGTCGTGGATCAACATCGCCGGAACTGTTCGAAATAAAAAGTCCGATGAGTTTATATCCTAATAAAAAGCCGATCAAAAAATTAATAAGTAACTCTGCGCCTGAAGGAGGTTTGCCAACTATAATTTTTTCTTCTTCGCTGACCAATAATCCGTCTCTTTCTTTACGGCTCAGTTCTTTTGATAAAACAATTGCACCGCCGATAAATGAAAGCGCAACAAAAAATCCGAATGAATTTACAAATCGTAAAAAGCCCCAGTCAACATTGAATAAGTCTTTAAATGCGAAATAAAGGTTTGGATACATAATTAATTTCCAGTCTTAAATAATTAATGCGCAAGTTAATTGTATGAAACCGGATTTGTGGAGATTTTTGTGATTTTTATGATTTTAAGAGATGACATCTTTTAAAAAGATGTCATCTCGGGAAAACCGTAATTCATTCGCGTAATGGTTGGCGCCTTCACCAAACATACTATGGTAATTTCGGTTGGTGAATATCCCAACCGATAAAGAACTGAATGCAAATAATTCTGCAGCAAATTATAATAGCTTTTGGGAAATAATGTTGTTTCGGAATGTGAAATTACAGCTGAATTATGCGTTGGTGTACAAGAGTGCGACGCAACGATGCTTAACAGTAGTACAATCGCCCGGA
>DATHPY010000351.1:0-2213 GCA_035483315.1 Puia sp.
ATTTACCAATTGAAAGATCAGAGCGGAAGAATTATCGAATCCGGAAAATTCATGGTTGTTAAATAATTTTTACAACACTTCAGCAATTAAAAATTTAAGGTAATTCGTATTTTCAATTCCATGTATAATGGGATGATCTGCCCCCTGTGTTTGAAATGTTACTTGCCGTAATTTCCTTTTTGCGTCTTTCGCGGCTTCATCAATGATCCGCAAAAAAAGATCCTGCTCAATTAAATTTGAGCAGGATGAGGTCACTAAAAATCCTCCTTTTTTTATCATTTTAATTCCGCGCAAATTAATTTCTTTATAACCTTTGATTGCCTGCGGGATCATTTCCCGGCTCTTTGTAAACGCAGGCGGGTCCAGCATTACAACATCATATTCTCTTTTTTCTTTTGACCATGATTTCAAAATATCAAATGCATTTGCTGCCTGGAAACTGCATACATTTTGCAGATCATTCAGTGCTGCATTTTTTGTTGAAAGTTGCACAGCATTTTCTGAAATATCAATTCCCAGAACACTTTTAGCGCCATAATGCGCGGCGTGCATTTCGAATGAACCGCTGTAACAAAAAACACCAAGTACATCCGCTCCTTTTACGATGTGTTGAATTGCTTTTCGATTATTATGCTGGTCCAAAAAATATCCTGTCTTTTGTCCGTTCTCAACATCAACATAAAACTGCAAACCATTTTCGTTGATAATGATATTTGTATCAAATGGAGAAGATAAAAATCCTTTTTGCTGCGTTAATCCTTCCAGCTCACGAACGGGAACATCATTGCGTTCATAAATTCCTTTGGGAGAAAAAATTCGCTCCAAAGCCTTTACTATAGCGGGTTTCCACAGATCAATTCCGGCAGACATAGTTTGTATCACAAAATAATCATTGAACTTATCAATGATCAATGCAGGCAAAAAATCTGCTTCTCCAAAAACTAATCTGCAATTTTCTTCATAACCATTTTTCTTTCTGTAATTCCAGGCTTCGGAAATTTTTTTAAAGAAAAAATCGTCGTTTATATTTTCATCTTTTTCGCTCGTGAGTAAACGAACGGTAATTTGCGATTTTTGATTTATATATCCTTTGCCAATAAATTTTTTATCGTGTGTAAAAACAGAAACGATATCGCCTGTGTTTGCGGTTCCATCAATTTTATTTATCTCGTTTGAATAAATCCACGGATGCCCATTTTGAATTCTGCTGCTGCTGATCTTCTTATTAAGAAATATGTTTGCCATGGCACGAAATTAGCTATTGCGGCAATCAAGACACAAGAAAAATAACTGATGGACAATTTATTAAGCTCATAAGACAATTTGTCCTTACTTTACTCTTGGCAAAATTATTGACAATATTATCTTTGCGCCAATTTGTTATATTATGAAGGAAAAAAATGCTAAAAATTCAGGTGAACCATTTTCAAAAAGCCACGAAAATCATGGAGAAGGCATGGGTGACATTAATACCGATGAAAACCTTGCGGGCACAAGCTATTTGAGTGACAATGTTGATGAAGAAAATGAAATAGACAAACTAAAAGAAGAGCTGCAACAACAAAAAGATAAATACCTGAGGCTTGTTGCTGAATTTGATAATTTTAAAAAAAGAACTGCCAGAGAAAGAATCGAATTATCCCAAACTGCGGGTAAAGAAATAATAACTTCCATGCTTGATGTGGTTGATGATGCCGACCGCGCAGAAAAACAATTACAAAACAGCGATGATATTGCACAAATAAAACAAGGTGTGCAACTGATCTTTAATAAACTCAGAACAACTTTACAAAACAAGGGACTGAAAGCGATGGATAGCATCAACACAGATTTTGATGTGGAAAAACATGAAGCCATCACCGAAATTCCGGCTCCGTCTGAAGAATTAAAAGGCAAAGTTGTTGACGATATTCAGAAAGGATATTATCTCAACGATAAAATAATCCGTCACGCAAAGGTTGTTGTAGGAAAATAAAATAATTAATGAAAAGAGATTATTACGAAGTGCTTGGAGTTGCAAAAAATTCATCTGCTGATGAGATAAAAAAATCTTACCGCAAGGTGGCTATGCAATTTCATCCAGATCGTAACCCCGGAGATAAATCTGCAGAAGAAAAATTTAAAGAAGCGGCTGAAGCATACGAAGTGTTGAGTGATGCTGATAAAAGAGCGCAATACGACAGGTACGGTCATGCTGGATTAAATAATAATGG
>DATHPY010000352.1:0-7651 GCA_035483315.1 Puia sp.
ATTGTACACATAATATGTTGACTGACCCGTTTGGTTTTGATCATTTCTCTGCGGCGGATCAGCGACCCAATTATAAATTCCCGTTCCAAAATCCGCATCGAGTATCAATGTTGTTCCCTGGCAAATAGCCGTGTCGTGAAAATTAAGTGTTTTATCATCGCGGTAATCCACTTCGGCTGTATCAACAACTTCACATTGATTATTCACTTTCACAAACGCCCAATATAAACCTTGCTGCGTAACCTGTATGTTGCTGTCTCTTGCACCGGTACTCCAGTTGTACGCCGTCGCGCCTTCAACAGAAGCAGTGAGTGTATAAATTTGTTTCGGACATAACAATGTATCAACACCCAATGAAAATGCGGGCGCAGCTAAAGATGAAAAAGTGATATTTACACTATCAGCATACACACCACAACCGGGAACATTTACTGACACAACATAATGTCCGCCGGGATTAACAACCGGCAATTGCCCCAATGAATCAGGCAAAACATTTCCATTCAGTTTCCATGTATAAATCCCATTTTGACTCGCCGCATTCAACGTTAATATTTCTCCCGCGCAAAGAATGTGATCATCACCGAGTTTAATTCTTGGCGTATCGCTGTAATACACGCCAATACTGTCGGCAACTGCGCAGCCATTTATCAGCACAGTATAAATTCCTGTCTGCGTTACTTTCAAAAAATTTGTTTTGGTAAGACTGTCATCATTCCATTCATACGTTGCGTTGGGAACTATCGGCGCATTAAGAGTTGTATCAACATTGCTGCATAAATAAATATCCGGACCAAAATTATATGCCATCTGAGTTACAATGTTGATGGTGTCTTTTAGTGTTACTGAATCTCCCGCGCTGAAAACTGTGAGTGAAATATAATAAGCGCCTGTTGCGCTAAACAAATGCGTTGGCATTTGTATGCTTGCTGTATTATAAAAACCAGATGTAGGATCGCCAAAATTCCAGCTAATTTTGTCAGGGAATTCAATGGTATTAAAAACAGATGAATTGAATTCGATCTTATAATTGCTGCAGGTCGAATTATATGTGATACTATCCATCTGCGCAAAAGAGTATTGCGCGGATAATAGGATAACCATTACCGTTATACACTTCATCATGTATGTCAGCAGCCGATGTTTCTTCATAGGTTATTGAGTTACTTTTAGCATTGTCCTTACCTGTTGAGTTGATCCGTTCTGCAACCGAGCATAATAAATGCCGGCGCTTAATTGCGATCCGTCGAATGTTACGTTGAAAGCTCCTTCATCGTACAAATCATCTACAGGCACAGCTACTAATCTCCCTGTAGGATCAAATATTTGAATGAGCGTGTGTCCGCCCATCGTTTTAAAAGTTAATGTTGTTGTGCTAACAAATGGATTCGGATAATTGGTAATTAAATTGTCTCCTAAATTATTTAATTCGTCATTGTTTAATGTACATCCCGTTGTTTCAATAAAAGGCAGGTACTGATAATTTTTATACAACATCATGGTGATGTCTGCCGGATCAACACAAAACCAATCGCGCAAAATGGATGAGTACACCGAACGAAAATCGTATTGCATTGGAAGACTGTCATCCTGAGTTATTGTAGAAGGAAGATCCGGCGGATTACCTAACACGCCTGTCTTCACTAAATCTCCAAAAATAAAAACAGGTTGTGCTGCGCCATGATCTGTTCCTGCGCTGCCATTGGATTTTATGCGCCGACCAAACTCTGAGAACGTCATCCCGATCACGCGTTTATTTGTTCCCTGGAATTTCAGGTCCGCAGAAAATGCAGCGATCGCATCGGATAATTCTTTCAGCAGATCAGCATGTCTTCCTATTGTTGTGTTGCCTGCCTGCACCTGCGCACCGTGAGTATCAAATCCACTCATGCTCACCATGTACACTTTCGTTTTCAATCCACCTCCAATTAATTTTGAAACAGTTTTTAACTGATCAGCGAGATCATTGTTTGCAGGATACGGAGCCTGGCTTGTAATTTTTTTTGCAGCAGCAGTAATCGCATCTGCATATTTATTTGTTTGTTTTGCTACCGTGCGCAAATAAAGAAGTTCATCTCCCATCGGCGAATTGTCAATAGGTTCCTGGAGTCCGTTAATGAGTCCGTAAAAATCTGTATCGGTCGGAACAGCCATCGCCGTAAAACCACCGGGACCCATGAACACCGGAGATAATATCGAACCAATTTGTATCCCGAGCGGATCGGGCATTTTTGAATTGGGATAACCGACCGGAAAATTTGCGTACGTATCACTCAAAAATCTTCCTGCCCAACCTGTAGATAAATACTGATCCGAATCTGCACCGGTTAACCAAATATCTGTTGATCGAAAATGTGATTGATCGGGAGATGGATAACCGACCGAATAAAGCATCGTCAATTTCGCTTCGTTATACATTTGCTGCATGCCTGTCATCGCCGGATGAAGTCCTGCTTTATCATAGCTATCTAATTTCAAAATTTTATTTTGAGGGATCGAGATGTTTGTGCGCAGGTTATTATAATCACCATAATTACTGATCGGAATAAATGTATTCAATCCATCATTGCCGCCCTGTAATTGAATGATCACGAGTACATGATCATTATCTGCTGCGCCTGCAAGCGCCTGGAAAAAACCGGTCGCGCCAAATGTTTTTACAGTAAGTCCATTTAATAATGAAGGAAATATTGCCGTTGCCGGAATTACATTCTTCAAAAATTTTCTTCTTTCCATGGGTAACAGTTATGAGGTTATGACAAATGATACTCGGGTAAATTCATCAGGTATTTATAAAAACTTTGTAATCGCGTGAACACTGTTTGTTTTGCAATGGCATCCGAAGGATCAGCGATATAATTATTCCAGGCCTGCGTCCAGTAATAATCATTTGTTTGCCCGGTCAATAATAATGATTGCTTAAGAAATGTTTTTGCTTTATCCTGAATCGGCACGCGATATAAAATATCCAGTGAATCATAAATAAGAATGTTAGGATCTGCCGGGTTTGAAAGTTGTTGCGCAAATGCGATCGGATCGATAAGCATAGAAACTGAATTCATCATGTCGCCGCTGCTTATCATCATATCGGTGTATGCATTTCTCTCCGTGTACGTAACAGAGTTTATCCATAACTCGTGATAAGCGGGCGCTTCGTAATAAGCGTACCAACCCGCAACCACAGGAATAGATAATATTTCCTGTTGAAGAACACTTGAGTGCTGCAATAACATTTGCCACACTGCATAATTTGATGCGTCATCATTTGCCGCAGGCATCTGCACGCCATACTCGCGACAAAGTCCTAATAAAAAATCCAGCGGACTTTTAATAATGCACGCGCCGGAATAAGTGATGGTAAAAAAATGTTCGCTTTTGAAAAGTGTTGATAAAACAGTTTTGATATCATAACCACTTTCCTGGAAAACCTGCGCGAGCGGAGTGATCACATTTGTTTCAACATCAGGAGTGATCTTATAATAAACGAAGAAATTATACAACTCACGGCAAATAAATTTTGCGGATTCTGAAGTGTTGGAGATCATCGTGAGCAAATCATCAACTTCATTCGCGCCATTTGGCCCGGAGCGACCAGTAATAATTGTATCAGCATAAAAATCAGAAAATGCTTTATTCTTATCATCGTGTTGTGCGGGATCAAAATAATAATTGAAATTCGTGTCAACAGTATGACCCGTTAAAACTCTTGCTGCAGTTTCCACATCAACTTCTGTATAATGAGAACCGGCTCCTTTTCCGACAGTATATAATTCCTGTAACTCGCGCCCGTAATTTTCATTGGGAGAAGTTTTTTGATTGGTGTTTCCATTCAAAAAAATCAGCATCGCGGGATCGAGCGTAATTGCTTTTACAAGTTGTTGAAAATTTCCCAATGCATTTGCCCGCAATGTGAGATATTGGTTGAACCAAAGTTGTGCGGGAATATCTAAATAATGTTGCGATGCATCCGGCGCAAAATGATTATGCCAGAACAATGTCATCTTCTGGTGAATGCTTCTTCCGGTATTCAGCATTTGTCCCATCCACCAGCAACGCAGTGAGTCCGCGCGTTTTTGATTCATCGTCGCATCAATAAAATCTACTCCGCTATTGAGCCATGTTTGCCAGGGCGCAACACCAGTTGGATCTGCATAACCATCGCTGCTGTAATTGTTGAGTGGATCAGTTGTTGGTGCAGGAGTTGCCGTTAATAATTCATCAACCGCCTGCGACATGGTGAGTGATTGAAAATAATTCACATCTTCCACTTTCGCGCCGAACAAAGTTCTTTTTAAAAGATGTACAACGTGCGGTGTATCCCAGTCGCCGGTATATTCATCAATTCCGGTTCCGTAAAAAAATTTTGCACGCGCGCGCGAAACGCTTTTGGCGAGATTTGGTTTTCCCATAAGTTATTGTCAGTTTTAAATAGGTGAGGTTTATAACAGCAATGCTATTGCAATTAACATTCCAAACTGCCAATTTTAAGGATGATATATTACTTAGGATTTATACCGTTTTAAAAATAAAAAAAACAGTAATTCAACGAAGAGAAAAATTTTTTGTGTTGCGTTTCAAGAGTTTGTGAGATGGTGAAAAGTGAGACGCGAAATGTGAAAAGTTGCCGATAACCAAAAAGTATTTTTAATACCGGCTTCAGTTTTTTATAGCATCATCGTTGCGTCGCAATCCGTTCATCGACAGAATATCCATTGAGCTGTGGTTTACGATCGGCAATTTCTTTTTTTTCAGCAGATGGGAACACAGATTTATTATGATGGGTTATGATAGGCTATGATTGATCTTCATAAATCATAATCATCATAATAAATCTGCGTTCCATCAATTATTTCGTGTGTTACTAAATGTTAGATAGGCATAAACGTTATAAAAATTGTGAAACTTTACGTCAGGTGATAACGCCTGACGCGGCAGTGAAGCGTTTCACCTTTCACGTCTCACGATTCAAATCTCTCCACCCATCAACGGATCGCTGCGGGATGGATTGCCGGTCTCAACATGACCGGCATATCTTTTTTCAAAAATATTGTTGCCTTTTATTTTAACCGTGACGTCGTACCAGCCATGACTTTTATTGAGATCAATTATTATTTTTTCTGCAGACTTTGCATTGACAGTTTTTGTAACCGGTGCAGTTTTGTATGCATTGTCTGTTATTTCAACAACAAGCGGACTTGCACTTGAACTATCAATTTTAAATTCAATATTTCCGGTCAATTTTTTTGAAGAACTGTTTTGATATGCGCACATAATTTCAACTTGAGGATCATTCGCATCTCCTTTAAATTCCCTGTAAAAACCATTCGGCCCATGAATGAACAAATGATAGTTATTGTTTTCAAAATCATTTAACGACCATTGTTCTTTTATCATGTAGCCGGCAGCAACTCCGTACGACCATAATCTTACTTTTTCATTTGCAGTTTTTCCCGGAGCATAAACACTGAACGGAGAACCAGCAGTTTTATCTCCAAAAATTTCGTTCGATGCTTTTATTTTAAGCCAGAACATTTTTTTATCATCGCTTAATCTTCCGTCAACATATAATTCATATGGCAATGCGCAAGCTTCGCGCGTTCCTTTTTCCTGCTGCGGCATAAATGGAGATGCATGCGCTGATCTGTTTACCAGCTCAATTTCATCTTTCGATAAGTTTTTAAAATTGTTTGGTGGATTTTTAAATTTCGCTTTGTGTACGCTTTCAATAAAATTATCTTTTGCAAGAAAAGGAAGTCCATTTATTTTTTCTCCGTTATCCGGCCGGAACGTAGAAGTAAGATCACCGCAAACCGTGCGGCGCCACTGGCTGATATTCGGTTCTTCAATTTTCTTTCCAAACTTCTTGCTCAAAAAACCTTCCAAAAATTGTATTGTAGATGTGTGATCAAAAACCTGCGAGTTGACCCAACCGCCGCGACTCCACGGAGAAGCAATTACTAACGGTACTCTATAACCGAGACCGATCGAACCGGGTGAGTCGCGCAACAATCTTACATGTTCAACACTTGTATCAATGCCGCCGGAAACTTTGCCTGTTGCGGGATCGCGCGGATCAGGTGCAACAAACGGCGGAACGTGATCAAAATATCCGTCGTTCTCATCATACGCTAAAATGAAAATTGTTTTCTTCCACACTTCAGGATTTTTTGTAAGAATATCCATCGCTTCGGAAAGATACCAGGAGCCAAACCACGGCGCACTCGGATGATCGGAAAAAAATTCCGGCGCAACCAACCACGATACCGTTGGCAATTTTCCTGTCTCAACATCTTCCCTGAACTGATGAAATATATCACCTTTCGGAATATTGATATTTCGTTCGGTGTCTCCATCTTTATAATTCAACGGCTCGAGTTTGTGCTGATCCGGATCTTTTGTATTTACAGCAAATGCTTTCTGATGAATATTTTTCTGAAATTCATTGAGCGCATCATATTTTTCATTGCTCAGTGTTTTCTGTTCTTCATTTGCAATTTCTAATTCCTTTTGTTTTTCTTTTAAATTTCTTTGCGCCCTGGTTAATTCTCTGCCTTCCGGTAATGTTGGAATTTTTGTTTGAAGATCTTTTATTTCATCGCCGAGCTTCACAATTTTTTTCGGGAGATAATCAACATATCTTTTTGAAAGTTTTACATTGTATTGTTTGAAATATTCCAGCGGGTTATCTCCAAAATTTCCGAGCCACACATCTTCTTCTTCTGTAAAACCGCCATCAGCAGCAATTTCATTCTGATAAACTTTCCATGAAATTCCCTGCTGCTCCAGTCTTTCGGGAAATGTTGGCCATTCAACTCCGTTCTCAATATCCTCATTTTGTACATACGGTTTTTTGTTCTCATCTAATTTCGCTCTCACATTTCCGGTCCAGAAATAAGATCTATTCGGGTCAGTTCCCGTTAGTGAAGAACAAAAATTCTGATCGCAAACCGTGAACGCATCTGCAAGCGCATAATAAAACGGAATGTCCTCCCGCGTGTAATGACCCATCGTTAAAGGCATTTTTGCATATTCCGGTTCACTTGATTTTTTTGCTTCCAGCCATCCATCATACGCGCCATTATTTCTTGCGTCCATCTGGCTTTTGCGACCGTGCGGCAATGAACCCATCCAGGTAATTTTTGTGTCTTTGATATCTAATCTAAATGGAGAATAAGTTTCACCAGCTCTGTTTGTTTGAAGCCACGCAATATTTTTCCCCGGAAGTTTCAACGCCCGCGGATCATTGAAACCGCGCACGCCGCGAAGCGTTCCGTATGCATGATCGAACGAACGATTTTCCTGCATCAGTATAACAATATATTCTGCATCTAAATAAGTGCTGCCCGCTGCTGGATTAATTGCCAATGCTTTTTGTATTGATAACGGCAAAAATTGCGACACACCAAGTGCGCCTGATGCCAGTAATGATTTCTTTAAAAAACCTCTGCGTGTGTCCATGACTGTTATATTTATAAATTATTTAGTATAATATAAAAAAAATGATGGCAACGGTTTCTCACCGCTCCCATAAACACTGTATTGTAACTGTAATCCGGCTTCGCCAACTCCGTTAAAATATCCGAGCTTAAATGCATGATATCCTTTTTTCAAAGCAATGCATCCTTCTTTTCCCTGGTCGCCGTGCGATCCG
>DATHPY010000353.1:0-2881 GCA_035483315.1 Puia sp.
TTTGTAATTTTTTCATAGCTTTTTTTATAATGATGAAAATTTTATTTAAAAGATGACAACAACATATATATAGCAACTAAAAAAAATAAAATTGACGCTATAAGAAATATCCATTTTATCCATTTAGCGCTTTTTGCCCCGAGCATTAAGATCATAATTTTTTGCATCTATTATAAAGTTGAGTCGTATAAAAAACGTTTTGAAAAATAGCCGACGAACGTGCGGGTAAAATCGCCGAAAGATCTTTGCTGATTATTTTATCAAACAAAAAAATAAACCACTCGATTAGTGAAGTGGTTTATTATATATAGAAGGGTTAAGGTTTCTGTACTCTGATAATTATTTTGCTTTGTCAGGAAGAGCATTCATCAAAGCCATCACAGCCCAGTTTGAAGCTGCTGCTGAAATAAATTGATTTTCATCATAAGGCGGAAAATCGCTGTTCACAAATGGCTGAAAAGGATATGATCTTGATTCCATAACCCAGGCGCCATCAGCATCCTGCGTTTTTAATAAATAATTTATTCCTTTTTGGTACACTGCATCTTCAGGTTTCATCATGCCACTTTCAAACAAAGCATAAAGCGCCTGACCGGTTGCATACGCGTCACTTTTCATAGTTGGTAATTGCGACCAGCCGCCATCTGAATTTTGTATAGACTTTAATTTTTCAGCTACTTTTATTTTTTGATTCTTATCACTGCCACACCATTGCATTCCCAGCAATTGAAAAGCAATTTCTTGTTGCTGCTCAGGTTTTGCGTTTTCAAGCCATTGTCTTGTTCTTCCAACCAATTCGTCAACACGTTTCTTTTTTGCTGGTGAAGCGTAAGCCTGTATTGCGCGTATAGTCATCGCCGTTAGATGAATTTCTCCAACTTCCAAAGGTACTCTTCCGGATTCTGTCAAAAATCCACCACCGGGTTTTTCCTGGCTCATCATATAATCAACCGAGAGATCTGTGTAAACATCCGCAGGATATTTTTCTGCAGACAATCCCAGTAAAATATAAGGCGCGGCAAAATTCACAGGGAGAAATTGATCAATGAGGTTTGGATTACAAGCAAACTGCAATGTTCTTTTCATAGATTGCACTCTGTGAGCAGCAAAAGAATCTACTACATCAATTCCTTTTTGTTTTGCTATTTCAGCAGCCATAGAAGTTAATGTTGTGTGATGACAGGCGGCACATTTTAGTTTACTTCTGTTTGTAAAGAGATAGCTGCTTTTTTGCAAAAGCGAAAAACTTTTGCTTACTGATTTTTCTATCTCCGCAATATTATTATCTGCATTTTTATTTTTCCATCCTGTAAGTATGCTCAGAAAAAAAATTCCGCATGAAAGAATAACAATGATTGAAAAAATTTTGCTTTTCATAATTTGTGTATTTGATTATTTATTCGCATACTTTTTTAATAATTCTGCCGACTGAGTATTTCCTTTTTTTCGCGCATAGAATAAAGCATCAGTTCCGTCTTTCGCTTTTTCGGAAACTATAGCGCCATGATTAATTAAAGCAAGTGTCATTTCAGGATCATCAATTGTTTCCGATTGTTGCAGCAACATCAAAGCTGTAAATCCATTTTTTGTTTTCAGATTCGGATCCGCGCCATGCTCAATCAAATAAAAAAAAGATCTCTTGTCGCCGAAAAGCGCAGCATTTATTAATGGAGTAAAACCAACCAACGCATCGAAATTTGTCTGTACTGACATGGTATGCACATTTACATTTGCTCCATTATCTACCAGCATTTTCAATGTGGCAAAACTGCGAAATGTCAACGCATTATTAATTGGGTAATCTCCGAAAGTCGTACTGTCATTTACATTTAATCCGCTTCTGATAAGAAAACCTACAATAGCTGTATCACCTGAAGATGCTGCATTGTAAAGAAGAAAATTTTTCGGTGCACTGTTTTTAATTTCAGCGCTTTTTTCAACCAGCAAATGAAAAAGATTTATTGACCCGGGAATGGCAGCAAGCTTTGATAAAACATTATAACCCTCTATTTGGTGATTTACATCTGCTCCATGATTTAATAATAAGATTGTTTTATCCCAATCAGGCACGGAAAGCCATAACGCGGTGATGCCATTTGTATTTTGATGATTTACGTTTGCACCATGCTCAATCAATATTTTCATTTGCTCTGTAGAACCATTTAATGCAGCAGCCATAAGTGCAGAATAACCTTCGAGCGAATCATTCGCGTCAGCTCCAGTTGAAAATTGTTTATTTAATTCATCACTGCTTCCCGAGCGTATTGCCTGGAAAAGCGCTGTTGTTTTAGCACTGGTAACTAGGGCTGACGATGATTGCGAAAAAAGACTGCAGGAAATAAAACAATTTATCAGTACGATGATTATTTTGACGTGTTCATGTTGAAAAAAATTCTTTTTTTTCACATAAAAATTACGCAGGTAAGATTTGGCTGCCATAAAAAATATTTTTAAAATAAAATAGTTTATCGAACCCAGTTATTTGACCCTGGTATATGGCTTATCATCGAGCGCTTTTGTAAACGCTTCGCAATTGCTTTTGACAACTTTTAAAAAAAGTTTGTCATCTTTAATGTCATACCTAAGCTCACCGCTCGCACCAGTATCGCACGGGCTTCCACCACTCACTTTTACCAATGTCAACACGTTTTTTTGGGTCGAATACGTCAGCACTTCAGGTTCACCGCCGCCTGCAAAAAGAACACTCACCGTATCTTTTTCAAAATTCCATGTTATGCCGACTGTTATTAATGATCCATCAGACTGTAGCAAGTGAGCATCTCCAGTCCATTTTGTACCGGCTAATTGCGCATTTGCCGTTGCAATAAAAAAACAAATGAGTCCTGCAAAAAAGAATAATTTTTTCATGTTGGTTGTTTTA
>DATHPY010000354.1:0-2008 GCA_035483315.1 Puia sp.
GAAGAAAATAAAGGCAGTAAATTTATAGTTCACTTGAAACAGAAATAATTAAAGGACAGTCCAAAGCAAAGGTTTAATAGATTGATATTAATAGCGAATGAGTCTTGAAACAATAGTTCACTTAAAGTTATAATATCCATTTTAAAAAAATGAGCGCCTCCTATATTTAAGGAATCTTTATATATTTGCATAGTTCTGGTTTCGTACTATTCAAAAGCAGTATTATTTTAATATGAAAGTAAAAGAAGATAATAAAGAATTTTTTGCAGAATCAATATTTAACTTATTCAAAGCTATAAAAAACGAAGCGGATGATTGCGGCAAACTTTGTGGCGGTCTTAATGAAAAAGAGCTAATTGTTATCATTTATATCGGGCAAAATGAAAATGTAAAAATGAGCGACATTTCTGAAAACATTGAAGCCCCGATGAGTACCTTAACCAGTATTGTAGACAAATTAGTTGAAAGAAAATACCTTATACGCGACCATTCTGCTGAAGACAGAAGGGTAATTAATGTTTCGTTGACTTCAAATGGGAAAACAGCGTATAAAACAATTCATGCCAAACGGAAAAAAATGGCTGAAAAAATCTTATCGCAACTCAACGAAAAAGAGCAAACTATATTTATTCGCCATTTAAATTTGCTGACATCCTCAATAATAACAAAAACGTAATTTAAAAAATTTGCTTGTTTATTACGAAGTTCGTAATATTGCAAAATCAAAATAATTTAACGCACAATACACCAAATGAAATTTGGGCTCTTTTTGATCAGATAGTACGAAGTTCGTAATATTTTAAGTGGGTCATAAAAAGTAGTATTGAGTAAAGTTAATAAGTCGAATAGCGAACAACTAAATTAAACTATAAAATAGTAATCACTTCAATTAAAAAAATAAAAAATGAACGAAAGCATATTAATAACCGGAGCAAATATTGGAATCGGGAAAGAGGTTGCCCGACAGTTAGCATTGAAAGGAGAAACAAAAAAGGTAATTCTTTTCTGCAGAAATCAAGCGAAAGCTGAGGCGGCAAAAACAGACCTTGAAGAGAAAACAGGGAAAAGTATTTTTGAAATTATGATTGCGGATGTTTCGGATGCAAATTCTGTAAGAAAAGCAGTAGAAAAAATAAAGGAACCTATTGATGCAATCATTTTAAATGCAGGTGGAGTAGTAGGGAAAACCGCTGCGAAAGTTACACCTTCCGGTATGAATGAATTGGCTGCAACGAATATTTTAGGCCATGTCATTTTAGTGGAAGAACTAATTAAACGGGATAAGTTAAAAAAAGCAGTGTTGTTTGCCAGTGCGGAGGCGATACCCGGGGTAAAGGCACTCGGAATGAAACCGGTTTCAATGAAGACTTCCTCTGAAGATGAGTTTGCGGCCGTTCTTGATGGCTCCTATTTTGGGAATCACTTTGAAGCAATTCAGGCATACGGATATGTCAAATATGCTGCAACCATGTGGACGTTATCAATGGCAAGAAAATATCCAAACCTCAAATTTGTTGTGGTGAGTCCTGGGAACACAAAAGGAACTGGGGCGCCCAATAATCTTCCTCCGGCAATGCAATTTATGTTGAAGTATTTGATGATGCCTGTTGTATTCCCGTTGATTGGAGGAATGGTGCATAAGCTGGAAGTAGGTGCAAAACGATTTGTAGATGGTATTTCGGATGAGCAATATAAAACGGGCATTTTTTATGCGAGTAAAGAAGGTAAGTTATCAGGGGAAATGGTTGACCAAAGTACGTTTTACACTGATTTGAAAAATACTACATTTCAAGATAATGCCGATAGAGCAATTCATCGTTTTATAAAACAGGCTTGAAAATGCGTTATTTGATTTTACCGCTAACCGAAAGAGATTCTGACATGTACGTTGCCCCTCAAATTATCAATTAACCTGTATAAAAAATGAAAAAACATGAAAACAAAGTTGCGGTTATCACCGGAGGTAATAGTGGCATTGGCTATGGTATAGCGGATGAGTTGATTGCCC
>DATHPY010000355.1:0-8076 GCA_035483315.1 Puia sp.
CGCAGGATTATTTTTAGAGTTTATCAGCCTCATTGTATTGCGCAACAAAGCGCCAGATGAATATCGCCCATTTAAAATTCCTTTAAAAATTCCCGGATTGTGTGTAATATTTTTGCTGTCGTTTTCTATTTATATTTTCGGATTGAGCGGAGCATTTTTTCAATCGAAAAGAACATTTATTTCTGCCCTGGTCGCGGTTGTTGCGATATTGAGCGCAGAAATTGTTTGGCGCGTTATTATATGGAGAAAGCCACACCTGGCTTCTGATGAAATAAAAAGGAAGGATATTGAACTATGATTTTTCGTAGGCAAATAATTTTGAAGGAAAGGTTTTTCACAGTGATTTTGGATTTCGCGATAAGAAATTCTCTCACAGATTGCTCGGATTTCACAGATAAATTCAGATAAAAAAAATCTGTGTAATCGGTGAAAATCTGTGAGAGAAAAAAATATTAATAACTCAAACCGAAACCAAATTTGTACAATGGATCTTTTGAATCATAAGGAACATCTTCTTTTTGATTTCGCACAGCTTCCATCGACGATGGCATCTCGATCGGCAAATGTCCGCCGGGTTTATATCTTCCAAAAATAACATCAAGCACTGCTGCATCACTCGCTCCAAAATCTGCAAGCAACCCTTTTGCTTTCGCGCTTATTTCAGGAATAACAGCGGGACGATCTAAATAAATATCAACAATTGTCGGAACAGTATTTATCAATTGAAGAATGCTGTCTTTTTCAGTTCCTTTAAAATCCAGATCACCATGATGAAACATGCGCGCCATCGTTATAGGCGATTCAACAGGATAAAAAGGTGTATTCAATCTTATTATTGCAATGTTTGCGTCTTCCGGTTTGTCAACTACAGTGCCATATTGCGCCGCAACTTTCGGATCAATATTCTTTACATAAATTTTTAATTTTCCTTCTGCCAGCGGCAAAATCTTTGCATCATTTTTTAATAAGGTCATTGCTCTGCGTTGAGATTCTTCCGCCGCTTTTACAAACTCAGGATTGCCGACAATTTTATCGGCTTTATCTGCATCAATATATGGGTTATCAAATAATCCCAATTCAAATTTCTGACGCAATAATCTTTTCACTGATTCATTAATTCTTTTTTCAGTCAGCTTTCCTTCTTTCACCAATTGCACAATAACTTCCGGAAGATTTTCTCCGCCAAACTGATCAACCCCTGCATCAATTATTTTTTTTATTCTTTCTGCAGCGCTTAATTTTTCCACGCCCCATGCACGCGCAGGCCAAACTACATCACCAAGATGAGTATCACTTATCAAACCCCAATCGGTACAAACCACACCATCATAACGATATTTGTTGCGGAGCAATCCGGTAATAATTTCTTTGTTATAAGAAAATCCTACGTTCTCACTTGTCTGATCCATCGGCACTCCATAATAAGGCATGATGGCCGCAGTGTGCGCAGCGAATGCGGCTTCAAAAGGTTTGAGATGATAATTAAAATTATGACCGGGATAAATTTGTCCTTTTTGAAATGGAAAATGCGGATCGAGTCCTTCTTTTTGCGGACCACCGCCTGGAAAATGTTTCGTCATACAGGCAACACTTGTAGCTCCTAATTTATCTCCCTGGAAACCCAAAATATAAGCTGTTGCCATTTTTGAAGTGAGCTCTGCATCTTCACCGAATGTTCCGGCGATTCGCGGCCAGCGTGGCTCAGTAGCCAGATCAATTTGCGGATGCAATGATTCACGAATTCCAACCGCTACATATTCCTGTCTTGCAACGTCTGCAAATTTTTTAGTGAATTCCGGATCGCCGATCGCGCCAAATCCGAGTGGCTCGCACCATTGTGAAAATGTAGCGGCGCTCAGTGCAAAAACATTATTAGTAAAATGATTTCGCGGATCAGATGCTATCGTAATTGGTATTCCTAATCTTGATGAATCTTCTGCAAATTTTTGCATGCTGTTGTACCATTTCGCAAGTGAAGGAATTGATGGGATCGCCCACAAATTAAAATGGTTCATCTTTTTTCCCGTGATCAGCTTCAATGCATTTGGCGCAAATGCAAACATTCCTTTTCCGGGTTTATCATCAATGGAACCATCATCATTAATTCGTGCGCCGTTAATAAACATCATTCCCGCTTTTTCTTCTATTGTCATTTGTTTCAGCAAGTCATTAATTCTCGCTTCAATTGGCTGGCGGCTGTCTTCATACACATCTAATTTTCCATTCTTGTTCAGATCGCGGAAACTGAAATTATTTTCTGTCAGCGTGTTTTTTGATTGATAAATTGAAACTATTTTTTTCCAGGAAACAATAATTGCTAATAATAAAACAAGTGGAAGAAAAAATTTTATAGCAGACGATCTCATACAGTTACGTTTTAATTACGAAAGAGAAAAATTTATCTTTTCATTGCGTTGAAGCGACACAATGATAATATTTTTTTCTTTATTTTCGGTATAATAATGAAGGAAGACAAAGAACTATATGATTTTTTTTCCAAAGGCGAAAAGCAATTTCAGCCGGGATTGTCCATTGATTCAGTAATTTTTGGTTTTAGTGATAATCAGTTAAAAGTATTACTGAACAAATTAAAAAGAATGGAATTATGGGCGCTTGCAGGGGGGTTTGTTTTAAAGAACGAACATTTAGATGATGCTGCAATAAGGATATTGCGTGAACGAACAGGATTGAGTAATATTTTTTTGAACCAGTTTTATGTATTCGGCGATCCAAATCGGTCGGATAAAAAATTTCACATTAAACGGATGCAGCACGTTGGTTGGCCGGTTACAAAAGATTACTGGTTGCTGCAACGGTTTATAACTATTGGCTACTATGCTTTGGTTAATTATTCCAATGTTGAAGCGAAGCGGGATTATATGTCGGACGTGTGCGACTGGTATGATATTCATGATCTGCCGCCAATGATAATAGATCACGGAAAAATTTTAAATAAAGCGCTTGAAGTATTGAGGACACAACTTAAATATCAGCCGATCGGTTATAATTTATTGCCGCAAAAATTCACCATGCCTGAGTTGCAAAAACTGTACGAAACTATTTTAGATACAAAATTAGACAGAAGAAATTTTCAGCGGAAAATGCTTGGCTACGGAATTTTAAAAAGATTACAAAAACGCCGCGAAGGTGGGGCGCACAAAGCGCCGTATTTATATTCGTTCGATCTGAAAAAATATCACAAAGCTTTGAGAGAAGGATTGCACGGTGCCTGGTAGTATTTTATCTCGCTACGGCGCATCTTTGCTTCGTTACAGGAATTTTTTTTACCGAATCATGAGGCTTCAGACGGCTGCAAGTGCATACTAAAAATTATTTTCCTGTTAAGCCGTCAGACGCGTATAAAACTTTTATTTACGCCTTAGCGTACTTGGAGAAAAATCTTACTTCAACAAATTTTTTATTTCGCTTAATTTCAATAACGCTTCTACCGGAGTCAAACGATTAATATCTGCTGCTTCAAGTAATTTTCTTATCTCTGCAAAAGTTTCTGTGTGTGCATCAAATATGGAAAGCTGCATTTGCGGTGCAGTTAATTTTTTAATGTTGTGCGTTAAATTTTCTTTCTGATTTTTCTGACTTTGCCAACCTTCCTGGTTTTCTCTGCTATCTTCCAATTGTTTTAAAATATCATTAGCACGTTTTATCAACTCAACCGGCATGCCCGCCATTTTTGCAACATGAATTCCGAAACTGTGTGTGCTTCCGCCAGGTGCAAGTTTGCGGAGAAAAATAATTTTGTTGCCAACTTCTTTATTAGTGATATGATAATTTTTTGTGCGTGGTAATTTATTTTCCAGTTCATTCAATTCGTGATAATGCGTCGCAAATAATGTTTTTGGTTTTTCAGGAGAGTTATGCAAATATTCCGCGATGCTCCATGCAATGGAAATGCCATCGTAAGTAGAAGTGCCGCGACCGATTTCATCCAGCAAAATTAAACTGCGTGATGTGATATTATTAAGAATGCTCGCGGTTTCATTCATCTCCACCATAAAAGTTGACTCGCCTCCGGTGAGATTATCCGATGCGCCAACTCTCGTAAATATTTTATCCGTGAGCGGAATTTTTGCTTCATTAGCCGGAACAAAACTTCCAGCGTGCGCCATCAATGTTATTAATGCAGTTTGCCGAAGCAACGCGCTTTTACCACTCATGTTCGGACCGGTAAGAATTATTATTTGCTGAGAAGAATCATCTAAAAAAATATTATTGGCGATATACGATTCGCCAACTGGCAAATTTCTTTCAATAACCGGATGACGGCTTTCTTTCAATTCCAATTCATTGCCTTCATGCAATTGAGGTTTTTTATAATTGTAATGAAGCGCATTATTCGCGAAGCAGATCAAACAATCTAATGTTGCGAGAATATTTCCGTTAACCTGGATTGGCGCTATATAATCCTGCAATTCCAATAAAAGTTTTTCATACAGCGATAATTCAATAGCCAGAATTTTTTCTTCGGCGCCAACAATTTTTTCTTCGTATTCTTTTAATTCAGGAGTGATGTAGCGCTCGGCATTAGCGAGCGTTTGCTTGCGCATCCATGTTGACGGCACTTTGTTCTTGTGAACATTTGTTACTTCAAGATAATAACCAAAAACATTATTAAAACTTATTTTGAGAGAACTGATCCCTGTTATTTCCGCTTCCTGCTGCTGAAGCTTGGCAAGATATTCTTTACCGCCTGTTGCAATATTTCTCAGATCATCCAACTCAGCATTTATTCCTTCTTTAATAACATTTCCTTTGTGAACAGTTGCCGGCGGGTTTTCTTCGATTGCTGCAATTATTTTTTCTGCGATATAAAAACATGGATTAAGCGCATCGGATAATCTTTTTAAATACTCGTTGGTTGATGATTCACAAATTATTTTGATCTGATGAATATGCTGCAACGCTCTCGCAATCTGCATCACTTCGCGCGGATTAATTCTCCTGATCGGGATCTTGCTGATCAATCTTTCCAGATCCCCGCACTGTTTAATATGATGTACAAGTTTATTTCGCAGATCAACTTCTTTAATAAGAAATTCTACCAGGTCTAAACGCTCATTAATTTTACGTATGTCCATTAACGGTAGTAGCAGCCATCTTTTTAATAACCGCGCACCCATCGGGGAAATGGTTTTGTCGAGTGCCTTTAATAGAGTATCGCCGCCAGTTCCAGTTAACTCAAGATTTCGCACGGTGAATTTATCCATCCAGACATAATCATCACGATTAACACGCTGAATGGAAGTTATGTGTTGCAGGTTCGGATGCTCTGTATCTTTTAAATAATGAAGAATTGCGCCTGCAGCAATAATACCATCATGTAATTCATCAATGCCAAAACCTTTTAGTGAATGTGTTTGAAAATGTTTTAAAAGATTTTCCGTTGCAAATTTTTCATCAAAGATCCAGCTTTCTAAAGTGTAGATATAAAATTTAGACCCGAAAATTTCTTTGAAGTGTTTTTGCAGACTTCTTTGAAAAATTATTTCAGCCGGACGAAAAGTTTGTAATAATTTATCGGCATAATCATTATCGCCTTCCGCTACAAAAAATTCTCCGGTAGAAATATCCAGGAATGATAACCCGATTTTCTGCTCGCCAAAATGCAATGCAGCTAAAAAATTATTAGTGTTATGTTCAAGTAATTTATCGTTGGTTGCAATTCCCGGCGTTACCAATTCTGTTACTCCGCGTTTCACAATTCCTTTTACCAATTTTGGATCTTCAAGCTGATCGCAAACCGCAACCCGATAACCTGCTTTTACTAATTTGTGTAAATATGTATCGAGCGCGTGATGAGGAAATCCGGCAAGATCGCTGGAAGCCGCAGCGCCATTATTTCTTTTGGTGAGTGTGATGCCCAAAACCCTGGAAGCAATAATAGCATCTTCTCCAAACGTTTCGTAAAAATCACCAACACGAAAAAGCAAAATGGCATCCGGATATTTTTGTTTGATCGTTCGATGCTGCTGCATTAACGGAGTGTCATTAAAAGATTTTGCCATTGCGCAAATATAAGCCCCTATCCCCTAAAGGGGGATTTTTGAATCCCGAAATAAAAATTTGAGTATGAATTAAAATTTGATGGTGATTGAAGTTACTTTTACAGCTTACAAAATCCCCTTTGGGGGTTGGGGTATGAGAAAGTTAAGCATGGGTGAATTAAACCGGAAATCTGTGAAGGAATTTAAAGTTGCAGATAAAATTCCTATCGTAATTGTGCTGGATAATATCAGGAGCATGCATAATGTCGGAAGTGTTTTTAGAACAGCAGATGCATTTTTGCTGGAGAAAATTTATTTGTGTGGATACACACCACAGCCACCACACCGCGATATTCATAAAACGGCGTTGGGTTCTACAGAAACAGTGGAATGGAAATATTTTGAGAGAACAATTGACGCGGTCAATTCTTTAAAAAAGGATGCCTGCAAAATTGTTGCTGTTGAACAAGTCGAGAACAGTATTGCGCTGAATAAATTTTCTTTTGCTGAAAATACCAAACTCGCTGTTATATTTGGAAACGAAGTCAGCGGTGTTGATGAAGAAATTTTAAAGTTGTGTGATAGTTGCATCGAAATTCCACAAATGGGTATGAAGCATTCATTAAATATTTCTGTTGCAGCAGGAATTGTGTTGTGGGAACTTGTCAGAACGGGGATTTAGTCTGAACCTGGATTTGGGGAGATTAATGGGATTTTTTGGATAAGAAATTATTATAAAAATTTTTGGATGTCAACAGTAAAAAATTATCTATCGCTCATAAAATTTTCTCACACCATTTTTGCAATGCCATTTGCGATAATCGGTTTTTTTTTGGGAATATTTTCTTATAAAAAAATACTTGACTCTCCATTCATTCCTTCTTCCTTTTTTTTTAAAATCCTTGCAGACATGAAGTTTGAGTATTTAAAATTGTTTATTTTAGTAATTCTTTGTATGATATTCGCGCGCAGCGCGGCCATGTCTTTTAATCGTTATCTCGACAGAAATATTGATGCAAAAAATCCACGCACGGCAATTCGTGAAATTCCGAAAGGAATTATTTCTGCAAAAAACGCATTGGCATTTACTATTATTTCTTGTGCCTTGTTTCTTGTTTCTTGTTTCTTCATCAACAGACTTTGTTTTTATTTAGCGCCTGTTGCGCTGATCGTTGTATTAGGATACAGTTATACAAAAAGATTTACTCCGCTTTGTCATTTAATTTTAGGAATTGGATTATCACTTGCACCGATTGGCGCTTATCTGGCAGTCACCGGAGCATTTGCATTATTGCCAATTTTATTTTCATTCACTGTAATTTTTTGGGTGAGTGGCTTTGATATTATTTACGCGTTGCAGGATGAAGAATTTGATAAGTCGAATCAATTATATTCCATGCCGTCGTGGTTGGGAAAATCAAAAGCGTTGCGCGTTTCAGAATTTCTTCATTTATTAAGTTTTGGTTGCGTGATCGCAGCAGGAATTTATGGTCAATTTGGTTTGTGGTATTGGATCGGTGTTTGTGTTTTTACCGGAATGCTCATCTACCAGCATTCCATTGTAAAACCAAATGACTTAAGCAAAGTTAATCTCGCATTCATGACAGCAAATGGAATTGCGAGTGTTGTGTTTGCTGTATTTGTGATAACGGATCTGTTTGTGCACAATGTCTGAACGGGGATTTGGAAAGATTAATAGGATTAGTGGGATGATATTTCGAAGTGAATGTATCAACCAAAGAAATTGTACATCGTACATCCAAAATCATAAATTATTAATGTCTCGTATTATTGCTATTGATTACGGATTAAAAAGAACCGGGCTCGCAGTAACGGATCCGTTACAAATTATTGCCAGCGGATTAACGACTGTTGAATCGCCCAAGCTCATTTCTTTTTTGAGAGATTATTTCAAAAAAGAACCGGTTGAATTAATAATTATCGGCGAACCAAAAAATTTAGATGACAGTGACACACATGCTTCACCGTTAGTAAGAAAAATAATTATCCAGTTACAAAAAGAATTTCCTGCAATACCTGTTAAAACTGTAGACGAACGTTTTACTTCCAAAAT
>DATHPY010000356.1:0-2385 GCA_035483315.1 Puia sp.
GGTGTTGCATTGGTCTATGCAGGATTAAATGAGAAGGAAAATGTTTTTATATGGCTCAATAAGGCTTACGAAGAACGCTCTAACTGGATGGTTTGGTTAAAAAATGATCCGAGGTGGATTCCTTTCCATACTGATAAAAGATTTGCAGAATTAATGAACAAAGTACAATTGCCTCAATAAAATAAACCCGGCAAACACGATTAAATTTACCGGAACAGTTTCTAATCTTCATTAGCTTTTTGACTGAAGGTCATCGCTCTCTTCTTTATGATGATTTTGTAATAAGAAAAAAGTATCTTCAATTAACCTATAATCTATACCAGGTTATGCCCCGTTATTTTCGTTCTCCCAACTTGATTTTAAAAATCAGAAAAATTATTTTGTGCAAAATATTTTACTTTCCCCCGGTAATTATCCTTTTTTTATTTTGTTATGGCACATACGCACAAAGAATAGAAATTGATAGTCTGAAAAAAGTATTACCTGCTCTTCACGATAGTGCGGAGATTGATTGTTTGAATACTTTGAGTTTGATTTATACTTACCTGCAAACCGACACTGCTGAATTGTATGCGCAAAAAGCATACGATGACGCATCAAAAATAAATTATCCGCGCGGTTTAGTGATGTCATTAAATAACAAGGCTCACATTGCAGGATTAGGATATCACAACTTCCCGCTGCAGGAAAAAATCAGTCTGCAAACTATACATCTTTATAAAAATTTAAAAGATGAAGAATCTCTGGCGGCAACATACATGAATCTGGCGTTGGCGCTTTTCTGTCAAAGTTATTTTGATCGTTCTTCAGAAGCCTGCGATTCCGTGATCCGGATTTCGCAAAAGACAAACAATCTGAAAGAGCAGGCCGAAGCCATTGCAATAACAGGTTCCATTAATTTCGAAAGCGGTAATTATGAAAAATCATTTGTGTATTTCAATCAAAGTCTGAATTTATTTAAAAGTATAAATGATTCGTACAATACTGCAATTTTATTAGCAAAGATCGGAGATTTTTATCGCCTCTCGGGTGATCAGAAAACAGCAGTGAGTTTTTATTTTCAAAGTTTGAAATATCCCGAAGGACCTTCATTACTCTGGCATCCATTAGTTGATCTTGGCGACACATACTATGCGCTCGAAGAATATGATTCTGCATTTTATGATCAGGATAAATACGTGCAGGCCATAAAATCATTAACCATCAGGAGCAATTATGAAAGCTTTCCAAAAATACTTATGGCCGAAATGAATATCGCATCCAGGAACTACACCAGGGCTTTGACTTTGCTGATTGAAAATTTAAAACAATCAGAAAAAAATAATGATAAAAATCAGATGATGCGATCATTACTTGACATCGGAAAAGTTTATGAAGAAAAAGATGATTATCGAAAAGCTTTCTCTTACATAAAAAATCTTTTGCAAAATGCGCAAACGCACAAAGCAAAACAATATTTACGGGATGGTTATAAATTAATGTACGTTATGTACAATCATTTACATAAAACTGACAACGCTTATTTTTATTACCGGCAATATACATATATGAAAGAGTCGGTAGCGCTCAGCGATTTCAGTAAGAAATTGGCGATATACGAAGCCGCAACAGAAAGCGAAAAAAAACAAGCGCAAATAACCGCGCTCAATAATGAAAAACTGATTGATCAGCAGAAGTTACTGCTTAGCGAACAACAATTAAAAAGCGAATCGTTTTTAAAAAATATATTTATTGGGAGTGTTTTAGTTTTATTATTATTTGGTTTTATTCTTTACAGAAATGCCAGGCTGAAACAAAAAAATGAAGCAAGCCGCCATGAAATAGTTGAAAAAGAATTAACCGTTCAGAAGCTGGAAAGTGAAAGAACAAAAATTGAATTACAACAACGAAGCACAGAATTGGAAATGCAGGCTCTGCGCGCCCAGATGAATCCGCATTTTATTTTTAATTGTCTTAATTCCATCAACAGGTTTACATTAACTAACGAAGCAATTAAAGCAGCGGATTATCTTACCAAATTTGCAAAACTTATACGTATTGTTCTTCAGCAATCGGGTAAATCTTTTATCCCGCTCGAAGATGAGTTATATAGCCTGCAATTATATATGGATCTGGAGGCGCTTCGTTTTGAAATTCCATTTATTTATAAAATCAATTCGGATAACATCAATCCATCCGAAGTTATGGTGCCCCCTTTATTGTTACAACCATTTGTTGAAAATGCCATTTGGCATGGTTTGCATCCTAAAGAAAATGAAACCGGAAAAATAAATATTGATTTTAAATTGTGTGATGAATTACTTCATTGCAGTATTTGCGATAATGGCGTAGGAAGAATTCATTCAATGAAACTGACGCAGAGTACTGCTTCGGAAAAAAAATCAC
>DATHPY010000357.1:0-6269 GCA_035483315.1 Puia sp.
GTACAATACTATTACTGATGATATCCTTCACTTCACGCATCAATCTTCTTTCTCAAAAATATTATCGTTGTGCAGCAGAAGCCGTATGGTTTTGGAAGCTTTGTTGAATCATAATTATAAAGACAGCCTGGAAAATATTTATGTGAATGCACAAACGCAAATGTTGCTTTTGTATAGTTTGGAATGTATGCTGGGCGAAAAAGGAATTGAAACTTTTCAGTGTAAATTTTTAGCTAACGAAGCTGACCGCGACAAAATAATTAAGGCAAGAGAAATTTTACTGCAACATATTGGTGAACCGTTGACCATTAAAGCGCTCAGCCGAAAAGTTGCCATTAATGAATGTTATTTGAAAAAAGGTTTCAAAGAAATATTCGGCACCACAATTTTTGATTTTTACCAGGGTCAGCGTATGGAGCATGCAAGATACCTTCTTTACGAAAAAGGATTAAGCGTAACTGATGTTTCCGTAATGCTCGGCTATTCTTCTATTTCACATTTTTCTACGGCATTTAAAAAACACACCGGGTTGAAACCTTGTGAGTTGTTGTTGCATTAAAGCAGTCGGATGTCTGAAGTCCGAAGACAGAAGTTTTATTAATTTTTCTTATTTCTTATTTGCTATTCTGCAATTTTCATAAACGCCATATTGTTTTCACGATGACAGCCGTTACAATTGCTTGTCAACCCGGTAAAATTTGTTTTCAACGTTGCATCATCTTTTTTTGAAGCAGCATCCGATAAAATATTCAATGGCGATTCTAAATATTTCTCATAAAAAAAAGCAAATGGCTTTTGCAGTTTGTCATTGGTGATATTCAACTGCTTTATTTTGTCCGTAGTTTCTTTCATTTCATCAATTTCATAAGCCGCTCTTTCGTAATCTTTGGTGGTTATCGCTTTACCAAGTTCATCGTGATGATATTTTATTTGCAGCATAAACTCACCAAGACCAGGTTTTAAATGATTGATCATGTTGGTTAGTGAGTCAATCGCTGCTTGTTTATTCTCAACTGGTTGTTGCTGGCAACTGATTGCCAATACAATCAAAATCAGGATGATTACGCACAATGATGTTGCTTTCATAAAAAAAATTTACAGAAAGTTACGCCTGATTTTAATTTCTTTTTCCCGATTACACAAACCGTTTTTCCAAATCCGTAAGCATCCGGGGCCAGTTGCATCCATTTTTGCAACATGAAAAAATTTTCATGCTTTTTTTTAACTGCTTTTATTGCTTATTCAGCAAGCGCTCAACAATATCAAACCGGGGCGCAAAAACTGATCACTAATGAAGATTCGTTAAATCGCGGAACAAATAATAGTAGCACGGTTATTTCAGGTTATGGCAGCGCATTTTATCAAAGAAATTTTAACCAGCATCAATCTTTTGTAACTGTTGACAGAGCCGTACTTTTTGTTGGTCATAAATTCAACGAAAAAATAAGTCTTTTTACCGAGCTTGAAGTGGAACACGCGATTGTTGCCGGTACTAACAGTGATGAACATACGAGCGGACAGGGAGATGTTGCCATGGAGCAGGCTTTTCTTAAATTCAATCTCAATTCTCATCAATATATTATTGCAGGATTATTTACGCCGCGCATCGGAATCACCAATGAAAATCATTTGCCGGTAAATTTTAATGGAGTTGAAAGACCAATGGTTGAGCAATTAATTATTCCTACAACGTGGAGAGAAATTGGTGTTGGTTTTTATGGTTCTTTAGACAGATTGCCGGTTAATTACAGCATTGCCATTGTTAACGGATTGAATAGCGCAAATTTTCAACACGATACTGGAATTGGTGAGGGTGAAGGTTTGGGCAGTGACGCATCTGCAAATAATCTCGCTGTAACTGCTTCTGTACAATATCATCTTACCGATATTAAATTCCAGGTTTCCGGTTATGCTGGCGGAACTGTTGGATTAAGTCCGCGCAGTTCCGATAGTTTGGGATTGAACAGCGGCGCTTTTGGAACGCCACTTTATCTGGGCGAAGCGGATTTGCAATACGCAAAAAACGGAATTGGTATAAAAGTTTTGGGCACATACATTTCTTATCCTGAAGCAGCTAAATTAAACGCAGCTTATGCAAAAAATACTCCAACAGGAATGTATGGCGCTTACGCAGAATTAGGGTTTGATTGGTTGTACAAAAAACATGCAACGGAGCAGTTCATCACATTTGCACGCGCGGAAATGCTCGACATGAATTCAAGTCTTGCATCCAATGGAATTTATGATGGCACACAAAAACAAACGCACATTATTGCGGGTATAAATTATTTGCCTATTCCAAACATCACCATCAAGGCAGATGTTAGGCTGTTGCACACCGGTCCGCAAAATCCCGCGCTTGTAATTAACCCTCCGCCAAATGCATTGCCATATAAACAAAACGATCAGTTTTTAAATATCGGGATTGGTTATTCTTTTTAAAATAATTGGTAAGTGATGAATCGAAAAAATATTTTTTATTATGTACCCGGTGGCATTGCTACTATTAAGCATTGTTGCGTCGCACTCTTGTACGGTAACAATCCTACTCAACTTCTTCCCGCCACAAAGTCACTTAGACAGAAAGAAACACAAAGAAAAGCTTCGTGCAACTTTGAGCCTTCGTGTCTTCGTGGCAAAAATTTTATTTAACATGCAAAGAAGACAATTTTTAAAATCATCCTGTAATTTTTGCCTGCTTGCAGGTTCAGGTGTTTTGCTTGCTGAACTTGCTTCATGCAGCCCTGCATACGCTGTTATTAAAACAGAAGTGGTGAATAATCAGATACAAATTCCTGTTGCAGGCTTTGCGCAATCTTCTTTACAATTCGTTCGCCCAAAAGGTTGGTATTACGATATCGCCGTACAAAAAAAAGATAATGATAACTACGAAGCATTATTGTTACAATGCACACATCAGAGCAATCAGCTAACACCTAACGGTCATGGTTATACGTGCAATTTACACGGCAGCCAGTTCAACAATGATGGAGCGGTAACAAAAGGCCCTGCAGAAAAATCCTTAAAAAAATACCCTGTCGCAATCGAACACGAAAACTTAATTATCAATCTCAAACAATCTTGAACATGAAACAAGCATTTTTTTCTTTCAGTATAATTACATTTTTATTTTTAAGCGCTTGTCATAAATCAACAAATACACCAACAGTCACAAATTTTTCAACCGTTGAGCAACAGGTTATTAATGATTTTGCAAACAATACAGCATTGCCGCAATACGATAGTTTAGTGAGCGTGGCAACTGCATTAAACAACGCGATAACAAATTTGCAAACAACAACAACAGAAGGCAATTTGGCAATCGCACAAACCGCATGGAAACGCATTCGTACGGTGTGGGAACAATGCGAAGGTTTTCTAATCGGACCAGTTGAAGCTTATGATTACGACCCCAATACTGACACTTGGCCAACCGATCATACACAAATGGATTCATTATTATCAAGCAACAATCCATTGCAGGTAAGCGATATTCAAAACCTGCCGCAAAATCTTCGCGGTTATCATCCTATGGAATATTTAATTTTCCGAAACGGTGAATATGTCGCAAGAACTGCGGCAAGTTTTACCCCAAGAGAATTGCAATATCTCACGAGTCTTTCTGCAGATATTTTGAATAATAATGTAACACCTCTTTTACAAAGCTGGATATCTGCACCAGTTAATTTCTTGCAGTCAGTTACAACTGCAGGCGTTTCCGGCAACCCGGTTTATCCCACAAAACTTTCTTTCTTTTTGGATGTTTGCGGCGATAACGGAATGGCCGGAATTTGTAATGAAGTTGGTGAAGCTGATCCTGATGGAAAAATGTATGCGCCTTATATCAATAAAGATTCAACAATAACAGAATCCCCGTATTCAGATAATTCTTTGGTTGATTTTAAAAACAATATCATCGGCGCACAAAATGTTTATTTGGGATTGAATGGCGGCAACGGAATTAAAGATCTTGTCGCTGCAAAAAATAAAAGTTTGGATAACCAGATCCAGGCGCAGTTTACAGCAGCAATTAATTCATTTGATAATATCACAGAAAGATATGAGCAGGCAATTTTTGACCAACGCGTGCAGGTGCAACAAACACTAACGCAAATTCAAACATTGCAGGCTTTACTTAATGGTGAGTTAAAAGATTTTTTACAACAGAATGTGAAGAATTAAATTTTCGCCGCAAAGACAGGAAGGCACAAAGTTTCACGATGCTTTCTTTGTGTTTCTCTGTGTCTTCGTGTCGAAAAAAGTCGACGGAATTACTGAAGCAGGTTCTAAAAAAAATGAAAAAATTTTACGTCATATCAGCCATCACCATTCTTGTCAATGCATTTAGCATGTGTCATAAAGCAGGGTTATTTCCTGATAATGGCTATGACGAACGTTTGAGTGGCGGTGCAGCAACAGTATTCGATGCATCATCAAAAGCATTTACGAACCCGGTTGCAGGATTAAGCACGCGAGATCAGTTTGTACACAGCGTCGGTGATAATACTTTTGATCAAACTTTTGTTGCGCCGCCGTCGCCAATTTTTACAGGACTTGGTCCAATCTATAATAATATTTCCTGCGTTAATTGTCATCGTAATGATGGTGAAGGAAATCCTACAACCGGTTCTTCCACCGCAGGATTATTAATGCGCATCAGTCAGCTCGGAACAGATGCAAACGGCGGTCCATTGGCAGTTGATGGTTTCGGAACACAAATTCAGGACCAGGCTGTAATTGGCGCACAACCGGAAGCAACAGTGAATATTAGTTACATAACCGTTACCGTTAGTTATCCTGATGGAAGCACTGCAACATTAAGGCAGCCAACTTATACTCTCGAAAATTCTTATCTGCCATTACCGGCAAATTATTTTTTATCTCCGAGATTAGCGCCGCCGCTTGTCGGAATGGGGTTGCTTGAAAATATTCCTGAAGCCACTATTCTTTCTTTTGTTGATGCTAACGATGTAAACGGTGATGGCATCACTGGTAAAGCAAATTATGTTTACGATCCATACACAAAAAAAACTGAGCTTGGAAGATTTGGATTGAAAGCAAACACACCTACTTTATTGGTGCAGGTTGCAACAGCTTATCAGCAGGACATGGGTGTTACGAGCTATGTTCAACCTGTTGAAAGTGCAAATGGACAAACGCAAATGAACATTGTTCACGGTGATGTACAACCGGAGTTGGCAGATACATTGCTTAATGCTGTTGTGTATTATGTAAAAACACTTGCTGTGCCCGCGCGGAGAAATGTTACAGATCCAGATGTGCAGCAAGGCGCAATTTTTTTTAATCAACTTAATTGTTCGGGTTGTCATCGCCCTACAATTCAAACAGGCGTTGATATTACATTGGGGCAAATCAGCAATCAGCACATTCATCCATACACCGATTTATTATTGCACGATATGGGCGATGGTCTTGCGGATAATCGTCCTGATTATTTAGCAAGTGGTACAGAATGGAGAACTGCGCCTTTGTGGGGAATTGGTTTGTTGCCTTCCGCAACCGGCGTTCCTTATTATTTGCACGATGGACGTGCAAGAACTTTGGAAGAAGCAATTCTGTGGCATGACGGCGAAGCAAAAAATGCAAAACAACAATTCATGCAATTAAATCTTGCGCAAAGAAATCAGTTGATAAAATTTTTACAATCGCTGTAAGAAAAGTGACCCTTGATAGATGACCGATGGTAGACATCCGGACGTAATTTGTTTTTACTATTTTAAAATCTCATCTTATGATTTCTCGTATTCCCGTCATGACGGCAACACGTTAATTAATTTTCTCTGTGTTCTCTGTGGAATCTGTGGCAAAAATCTTCGCGCCTTTGCGAGAAACTATAAATTAATATTCCGCTAATAAAATAATAACAATCATTCTCAGAAAAATACCACAACTTTATTTTCTAAAATTTTATTACTATGACTATTGAACAAATTGCAGCGCGCTTAACAGACCTTTGTAAACAAGGTCAATATGAAACTGCGCAAAAAGAATTGTACGCACAGGATGCAGTTAGCATTGAACCCGAAGGCTCACCGGGATTGCAAAGTGTAAAAGGTTTGGATAACATCATTGCAAAAGGACATCAGTTTCAGGGAATGGTGGAAGGGGTACATAGCAGTACAGTTGATGGACCTGTTATTGCGGGAAATCATTTTAGTGTTGCCGCAGTTTTAGATATAACGATGAAAGGAATGGGTCGCAGCGTTATGTCAGAAATTGCTGTTTATAAAGTTGATAATGGCAAAATT
>DATHPY010000358.1:0-7025 GCA_035483315.1 Puia sp.
GCATTGCAGGGACAAGCTTCCGGCGTTCGCATTACACAATCAACGGGACAACCGGGTGATGGTGTAGCTATTCGTATAAGAGGAGTTGGTTCTATAAATAACAATGATCCGCTTTTTGTTATAGATGGAGTTCCCACAACCGATGGTATAAATTTTTTAGCAGCCGATGACATCGCTTCTATAACTGTTTTGAAAGATGCTTCCTCAGCGGCAATTTACGGAGCGCGGTCTACGAATGGTGTAATTGTAATTACAACAAAGAGTGGAAAATCCGGCAAGGCTCAACTTAATTATTCGGTATATGCAGGTGTTCAAAAACATGGTTTTTTAACCCCAATGACAAATGCCGCTGAATACAAAACCTTGTTCAATGAAATGGTAGAAAATGACAACACTGGACTTGCCTCCAACTCACCATTAATTAAAACACCGATCTCAAGTTCTATTCCGATGGCAAATACAAATTGGTTGGGTGCGATTTTTCAAACTGCTCCAATACAAGATCACGAACTTTCCGTAAGTGGTGGAAATGAAAAAACACAATATTTTATTTCGGGAAATGTATTTGATCAAAAAGGCATCATCTTAAATTCTGATTATAAAAGATATTCTCTCAGAACAAAAATAACTACTGAAGTAACTGATAAATTAAAAATAGGAACGAACATCAACATTTCTTTTTACAACAAAAATTCAATTGGTAGTTCTGGAGATGGTCTTGGCGGCAATGGTGGAAGTGTTATTCGTTACGCACTCTTCCGCGATCCCGCAATTCCCATTTATAATCCGGATGGTTCGTATAGTGATCTGCCTCAATATCCAAATTTTTTTGGCGATGGTTATAATCCTGTTGGACTTGCTAATAATACGAGCAATGTCGAAAATCAATTCAGAGCATTTGGAAATGTTTTTGCGGAATTTAAAATTCTAAAAAACTTAATTCTAAAAACTGATTTCGGCGGCGATGTATTACTTACAGAAGATAAAACTTTTGATAAAAATTGGGGAACCAACGGACGAATAAATAGTCCAAGCGCATTGACTGTCGGAAATATTACCAACGAAAATTTTATTTGGAATAATACTTTAAGATTTAATAAAACATTTAATGGTGTACACAACCTGAATTTTCTTGCAGGAACTGAAGCTGTCGGAAATTCAACACATAATGTAAGCGCAACCACCAGAAATTTTACCAATCAAAGCCCATTATTTCAGTATTTAAATCTTGATTCAAACATCACCAACATTTCGGTGAATGAAGGATTGAATCAATGGACACTACTTTCTTTTTTAGGAAGCATAAATTATGATTACAACAGCGAATATTTTTTTACTGGAAATGTCAGAAGAGACGGTTCTTCTAAATTAGATCCAAACTATCGCTGGGGAAATTTCTTTTCAGGCTCTGTTGCCTGGAATTTAATGAAAGAAGATTTTATAGCTAAACTGCTTCCAGTAGTATCTACATTAAAAATAAGAGGCAGTTATGGTCAGTTAGGAAATCAAAATGGACTTTCAGATTATCCTTATGCTTCCCAAATAAGTAATACAGGTAATTATGTTTTAGGCACAACTCCATCTTCAGTGCAAGGATATACGGTTTCTCAAAAAGGACTTCCCAATGTTAAGTGGGAAACTTCAACGCAGGCAGATGCAGGAATTGATATTGGAATTATTAATGACAAGCTAACATTGACTGTAGATTATTTTGATAAAACTACAAGCAACATGCTTGTACAAGTTCCGCTTCCATTGATTGGAGGAGATGCAGCGGCGCCATATCAAAATAATGGAAGTGTGCAGAATAAAGGTTTTGAATTTAATCTTCAATATAAAAACAATGACCACAAATTGAAATACAGTATTGGTGCAAACCTGGCAACAATTCAAAACAAAGTTTTATCCTTAGCGAATGGCACACCAATACAGGGTGGAAGAATTGATAACAATATTTACGCGACACTTACTGCGGTTGGTCATCCGATCGGATCGTTTTACGGATATCAGACAGAAGGAATTTTTCAAAACGCAAATGACATTTTCACTCATGCCTACCAGGGAACGCCAGCAAGTTCAGCATTCGGCGGCATCAGACCTGGTGATGTAAAATATAAAGACGTTAATAAAGATGGCGTGATAGATCAAAATGACAGAACCTTTTTGGGAAGTGCAATTCCGAAATTTACTTATGGTTTTACGGCTAATTTAAGCTACATGAATTTTGATCTTTTTGTTTTATTCCAGGGATCTTATGGAAATAAAATTTACATGCAGGTTAACCAGGATATTGAAGGATTTTATCGTCCATTCAATATAACGCAAAAAGTATATGATACCCGCTGGCATGGCGAAGGCACAAGCAATACAACTCCTCTTGTTTCCTGGGCAGATGCTGGTAATAATATAAAAGAAGCTTCAGATCGCTTTTTATTTGGCGGCTCATATGTGCGGTTAAAAAATGTACAATTAGGATATAGTGTTCCTCAAAGCGTAGCAAACAAATTACACATAAAAGGATTGAGATTTTACGTGACTGGAAATAACCTGGTAACCATTACAAAATATCCGGGATTAGATCCTGAAATGCATACGAGCAATAATGTAAATGTTGAAAAATATCCGGGCGATGTTGCTGCAGGTATTGATTGGGGAACTTACCCATCTGCCAAAAGTTACATCGTTGGTGCGAACCTTAATTTTTAAAAATGACAAGAAAAAAATCATGAATAAAAGAACGATGATATACTGCTTGTTAATGGCATCGTGCTTCTTTACAGAAGTTAGTTGCAGTAAATTTCTTGACAAACAACAACAGGGAGTATACAATACAACAGATTTCTACACTTCATCTGACGCTGCTATTCAAGCTGTGAATGCTGCATATATTCAATTAACTTTTACAAACGCAACTGCAAATCCTTTATGGGTATTTGGTGATGTAGCTTCTGATGATGCAGTAAAAGGAGGACAGGCAGGGGACAATCCTGACATTGGCGCAATTGATAATTTTACTTACAACTCAAGCAATGCAAATTTATCAGCCGAGTGGGGAAATTTTTATGAAGGAATAACTAACTGCAATCTTGTTTTGGCAAACATTCCATCTATAAGTATGGATACGGCGTTACGTTCAAGAATATTGGGAGAAGCAAAATTTTTGCGCGCATGGTATTATTTCATGTTGGTAAATATTTATGGAGATGTGCCGGTAGTTTTAACTCCGTTACTTCCTGCTCAATTACAAATTGCTCAAACTCCCGCACAACAAATTTATGAATCAGTGATTGAACCGGATCTGTTTGCTGCCATCAATGCGTTGCCTGTTAATTATACAGGTACTGATGTTGGACGGGCAACCAGCGGCGCAGCAACTGCGCTGTTATCAAAAGTTTATTTGTATCAGCAAAAATGGGATTCATCATTGATCTATTCTCAAAAAATAATTGCTGGTGCACAGTATAGCTTAATGAAGATATATTCTCAAAATTTTGATGCAGATCATAAAAATAATTCAGAATCTATTTTTGAAGTTCAGATGTTGAGTAACCAGGCAATTGGTGTAGGAAATAATTTGAACCAATGGTTTGCTCCGCAAGTTGACAATGGTTATTTTTTTAATTGTCCAACTCAAAATTTTGTAGATGAATTTGAAAGAACTGACTCGGGTGTTTACGATCCCAGGCTGGATTATACTATCGGCAGAGATAGTATGCCATGGTTTAATGGAGAAATATTTCTTGCATCCTGGTCGCCCACAGGATACCTCACAAAAAAATATCAGCAACCATTTTCTGAAGTGCCAATCAGTTTAAAAGGAACTGGTAGCTGCGATTATTTAGCAGTCCGATACGCAGATGTTTTATTATTCAATGCAGAAGCGTTGAACGAATTGGGACAAACCACTGCTGCATTAATACCATTAAACCAGGTAAGAAAAAGAGCAAGAGAAAGTTATTTATATGATAGTACACAGGCTGGTGTTGGAGTAATTCCAAATGGATTACTACCTGATGTTACGGCTATTGATCAGGGCTCAGTGAGAACTGCGATACAGCATGAACGGAGAGTTGAATTTGGTTTTGAATTTCATCGCTTCTTTGATATCATACGATGGGGTTCAACTTACGCAAATAATGCACTGATCGTAAACAGCGGACTTGCAACTTTTAATTATACAACCAACAAAACATTTCCCATTCCTCAAAGTGAAAGAGACGCGGATAAAGCCCTTCATTAAAATTTTTAATTTTTCATCATTTATAAAAAATCAATGTTATGCGATCAAAAATGCCAATTAAGTTTTTAACTCTTACAACAATATTGGGATTGTCACTGACACTCCTCATTTACTCTTGTAAAAAATCCAGTTCCACTCCGCCCGTACAGCTTGATAAAACAAGCCTCACTCAATCCATTGACAGCGCTACATGGTATTTGACTAATACCTCAGAGGGAACTCAACCCGGAAAATATACCAAGAACACGCAAGCTGCACTTCAATCTGCATTAACTTCTGCTGCTGCAGTATCAGCGAATGCAAGTTCAACACAAAGTGAGATTGATGCTGCCACTGCAAATTTAAATGCAGCAATAGCAACTTATAAGCAAGGTTTAATTACGCCAATTGCGTCATCTGCCTTGGTTGCATATTGGAAGTTCAATGGCAATACAAATGACTCATCTGGCAATGGACATAATGGTACACTTGAAGCCGGACCTGTAGGACTTGCAGCAGTTCCACTTGGAGCGCCAAGTTTAGTTGCTGATCGTTTTGGAAATGCTAATTCCGCTTACACTTTTGCTGGTGGTGGAAATATTGATGTGCCTTATAGTTCTGCACTTAATCCGCAAGCAATGAGTGTCAGTTTATGGGAAAGACAAGATACCGCGGGAAGAACAGATCATCCTAATGATTGCTACATGATTTCTTTGAGCCGTTGGAATGGTTGGAAATTTCAAACTCAACCAACATTACCATTCATGACAGTTAGTACCGATTCAGCAATCTACGATAAAGATGATGCAGGAACCCACATAACAATAGGTGCGGGTGCAGCAAACTGGAATCATTTGGTAGTTACTTATGATGGCGTTAATACAGAAAGTTTTTATATCAATGGCGTGCTTGTTAAAACATGGACTTCCGGTAGTGGTCCTCTCGGAGCTATTAAACCAATTAGCCCAACTTATGATTTAGCCATTGGTTCGGATTTGACGAATAGCGCATACTCTCCAACTTTAACTGATCCTAACTATATCGGTTATGGTGGATACTGGACAGGAGATCTTGACGATATCATGATCTATAATATTCCGTTATCTGCAGCCCAGGTAACTCAAATTTATAATCAACAGGTGACTCAATAATTCACAACTTAAAAAATTGTAAACCCACTGCAGTAATTATTTTCTGCAGTGGGTTTACAATTTTATATTTTCTACCAACCAAATTCAGACAGCAAAAATTATATCACTAACCATGCGAATAATTTTTTTATTTTCATTAGTCTTTATTTTTAGTTCTTGTGGAACTAATTCTTCAAAAAATAAACAATTACTTTTTTGGTGCTCTAATAATCCCCGCGAAATAAATTTATGTACCTCGCTTACCGAAACATGGAATCATCTTCATCCTGGAAATAATATTCATCTTCAACCCATACCGGAAGGACAGTCGAGTGAAGAAGTCATTCTCGCTGCTGTGGTTGGAAAAACAACTCCTGATATTTATGCAAATATGTGGCAGGGAAATGTAGAAATGTTCGCGCGTTCAGGCGTTTTAATTCCCCTCGACACACTCAATGGTTTTCTTGATTTTATTCATGACAGATGTGATAGCGCAGTGATCAGAGAAATTACTTCCGCTGATGGCCACATTTACCAGGTACCGTGGAAAGTAAATCCTTTTATGACGATTTATAATAAAGATCTTTTTACAAAAAATAATATTCGCGATCTCCCAAAAACATACAGCGCCTATTTACACGCAGCAGAAATTTTTAAAAAGAACAGTGAAAAAAACGGATCAACTCAAAAATGGTTTGGTTATACTGAAGTGAAAGAAATATGGTATCAACGTCTTTTTAACTTTTATACATTATATCTCGCAGCATCTGATGGCGCGCCTTTGGTGGTAAATAATAAAGCTGCATTCAATAATAAATATGCGGTTGAAGTTTTTACTTTTTTGCAAAGTTTGTATACAGATGAATATTTTTCAAGAGAAAATTTATCATCTTCTGATGATCCTTTTGTAGCGCAGGTGATCGCGACAAAATGGACTGGTCCGTGGGAAATTTCTTATCTGAATATAATTCCTGATAGAAATTTCGATTTCTCTTATTTCGAACCACAGGTTCCGGATGATCACCGTGGCCCGGTTTATACTTACGCTGATCCAAAAAATATTGTCGTGTTCAATACTTGCAAAGATCCGCAGGGAGCGTGGAATTTTATCAGAACGGTGGTTGATAAAAAAGGTGATCTGGAATTATTATCTGTAGCAGGTCAATTCCCAAGAAGAAAAAATTTACAGTCAGATATTTTTTACAGCGATTATTTTAAAACAAATCCGATGATGTTACTTTTTGCAAAAGAATTGCCTTTTGTAAAAGGAGTTGATAATTGCGAAGTGATTGTAGAAGTGCTGGATATTATTTCGCAGGAATATGAGTCATGTGTGGTATATGGGAAAAAAACGCCGGCAAAAGCGATACACGATGCAGAAGCGGCAGTAAATGTTTTATTAGCAAACAGTAATAAATAATTTTTTTTCTGAAATTAAAATGAACGCGGAAGAATTACATATTGGAATTGTTGGTGCAGGAGATTTTGCAACATTTGCTATCCAGGCATTTTTAAAAGTGCTGGGTGTGAAGGTGATTGCTGTGACAGATATCAACAAATCTGCTGCAGAAAAAATGAGCAGTCAATATGATTTGAAAATATGCAATGATCTCGAAGAGTTACTTGCAATTGAAAAAACAGATCTCATTTATATTTCTACGCCTCCTTTTTTACAT
>DATHPY010000359.1:0-3730 GCA_035483315.1 Puia sp.
TGTTGTCGTCGAGCGCGCCAATTTCCGGCAACAAGCTATCTTTTCTTAAAGCGTCAATCGCTGTATTAACCATGATTGTGCGCATCCATCCCAATAATATTTTTTCAAGGTTTTCAGGGTTTTCATAATGAAATTTTGAAAAATTTTTAAACACTTTGACGTAACCATCATTCACAATATCAATCGCTTTCTCATAGCGGTATATATACCTGAAAACTATTTTCAGGCAATAACCAAAATATCGTTCATAAAAAATTTTTTGATACTTATGATTATTCTCCAGACAAGATGCTATGATCTCTTGTAAACTTTCCAATCTATTCCCAGGTTGTTTTGCAATATAGTACGATTTTTTTTGCAATAGGTTGCAATTGCTATTTGGTTTTAAGCGGAAATTTTTTTCGTCTGACGCTCATTGTTAGGGTTTTACTTTATTTCTTAATAAATAAAAAAATACCAAAATTTATTTGGAAAACAACGCATTTCGACAGGTGAAGAAAAAAGATTATTTTGTTGCTTAATCATACCTGATAAAACCCATGCCATCTGCTACTATAAACGCCATCCGTATTTTTTTTTCAATTACTTTTCTTTCAGCATTGTCTGCAAAAATATCGTTTGCACAAACCAACGTTTTGATGCAGCATAACAATTTAAAAAGAACCGGGTGGAACAGCAATGAAACACAATTAACACAAGCCAGCGTTACCAATGGAAATTTTGGATTAATATTTTCCCGAAGCATTGATGACCAGACTTATTCTCAACCTTTAATAATGACAAATCTGCCAATTGGCGGAGGCGCACATAATGTAGTAATTGTAACAACGGTGAATAACAGTGTTTATGCTTTCGATGCAGATGACTCAAATGTTGTCAATCCTTACTGGCATGTGAATCTTACTTATAGTCCGGGAACTTATCGTCCTATAAAAAACACTGACATGACGGGCGCTTGCGGCGGAGCTTATACAGATTTTAGCGGCAATATGGGAATTGTAGGAACACCAGTGATTGACAGCACAACCAATACGATTTATGTTGTTTCGCGAAGTGTAACATTGAACGGGCAAACATTTGTACAATACTTACACGCGCTTGATATAATAACAGGCGCAGAAAAACCCGGCAGCCCAATTTATATTACAGCAACTTATCCCGGCAATGGCGAAGGTGGCGATGGAACTACAATTACGTTTGATGAACAAAGGGAAAATCCGCGACCAGGATTATTATTGTATAAAGGAGTGGTTTATATTTCATGGGCTTCTCATTGCGATTGGGAACCATACCATGGTTGGGTTATAGGATATGATGCTTCAACACTTCAACAAAAATATGTTTACAATGCTTCCCCAAACGGGGGACTGGCCGGCATTTGGATGAGTGGGCAAGCGCCTGCTGTTGATGACAACGGATTTATTTATTTGAGTACCGGCAACGGAACAACTGATATTGGAACCGATACCACCGATCGTGCAGAAAGTTTATTAAAATTATCAACTGCATCCGGTAACTTAAAAGTGGTTGACTATTTCACTCCGAATGATTATGATAATTTAAATCAGCAGGATCTTGATTATGGAGTTGATGGCGTAATGCTGATTCCAAATTCAAATTTGTCTCTTTCAGGAAGTAAAGAAAGTTATTTATATCTCATTGATGATACTAAGATGGGCGGAATGAATCCCAATAACACAAACGTGTTGCAGCAACTTAATGTGAATGCAACGAGCACGGATTATGATAAACATATTCATGGTTCGCCGGTGTATTACCAGGATAATAACGGTAATGAGTATGTGTACGCATGGGCGGAAGGAGGATTTTTAAAACAATATCCATTCAAAAGAGCAACTATGCTTTTTGATACGCTCAATAAAATAGTTGGAAACACGACGTTGCCGGAAGGAATGCCGGGCGCGATGCTTGCTCTTTCCTCAAATGGTTCACAACAAGGCGCAGGAATTTTGTGGGGGTCACATCCTATAAACGGCGATGCAAACCACGGCACTGTTCCGGGAATTTTACAGGCTTTTGATGCAACCAATGTTCAGCATGAATTATGGAACAGCAACATGAGCGGCAAAAGAGATTCTGTTGGAAATTTTGCAAAATTTGTCGTTCCTACCATTGCTAACGGTAAAGTGTATCTCGCAACTTTTTCTAACAAATTAAATGTATATGGGTTGAATGCGCCTTCGGCTTCTTCCTGTCCAAATCCATTGCCAGCCCCGTGGCACAGCGCTGATGTGGGATATGTAGTTCCACCGGGTGATGTTTGTTATAATAGTGGAGTTTTTACAATTACTGCATCCGGTGATGACATCTGGAACGGAGCAGATGCTTTTCACAACGTTTATCAATCTGCAACAGGAGGTAATGTGGAAATGATCGCAAGGATTGTTTCTATTCAAAATACTGATGCATGGGCAAAATGTGGAATCATGTTTCGTTCCAATCTTGACCAGGGTTCAGCAAATGTTTTCATGGCTATTACATCAGGTAATGGTGTTGCTTTCCAAAATCGTCCAACACAAAATGCAATAAGCACAAGCCAAAATCAGGGAGGATTTAATGCGCCTTATTGGGTTAGAATTGTACAGTTCGGTAATCAGTATATCGGATATATGTCTGCTGATGGACATAACTGGACAGCTTTTGATTCGGTCGTTGTTGCGCTTGGTTCCAATCCCTATTTGTCACTCGCATACACTTCACACAATAACGGAGTGTTGGGAACTGCAGTTGTAGACAGTGTTTCGATAATTGTTCATGATTCGGTTTCAGGTGAATTAATAAATTTTACAGCGCAAAATATTAATAATAAATATTCACAACTCAGCTGGACAACGACGAGCGAAACAAACACAGCTTATTTTGATGTTGAAAGAAGTACCGACACAACAAATTTTCAATCAATAGGGCAAGTTCAGGCGCAGGGATCTTCTGCTAACCCTCATCAGTATACGTTTAACGATATACACCCGTTTGGTGGAATAAATTATTATCGTTTAAAACAAGTAAATGCAGATAGCAGTTTTTCTTATTCCAAAATTGTTTCTGTAACATTTAATTTTTCAAACATCATCATCTTTCCAAATCCGTCAACAGGTGTAATATATATCCAAAACAACGTCAACTTCAGTAACAATCAATCGCTGAATATTGAAATAATAAATAGTCTTGGCCAGATATTATTAAGACAAACAGGTTCATTAGGAAATATTATTACACTTGATCTTGCGCCGGATATTAAAAACGATGTGTATATCGTAAAAGTTATTAACGCAAAAGGACAAGTGCAGGCAAAAAAGATTTTTGTAAGTAGATGAATCAGTTGCCAGTTGCTGGTAAAAACAACCGAATCACTTTTTTCCTTGAAAGAAACCGAGTTGAGTTAATATGCTTTTTAGAATTTTCAATCGAACATTCATCATATCAATTTTTTTATCGGGCGATTCAATATTCAGCACAAAAAAATAAGGATGTTTGTTTTCTTCGATCCATCCAACAATCCATCCTATCTCATTTCCATTTTCGTTATTTCCCCAGCCGGTTTTGTAACTTAATTTATAGTTCGCATTGTCTTCTCTCAGCATTACTTTGCGAACAATTTCCATCGTGCGGTTATAAAACGGAAGCTGATCGAAATATAATTCCTTCACTAATCCCAATTCTTCATCCGGAGTAATTTTTAAATGATTATTCAGCCAGAAAGAATCAATCG
>DATHPY010000360.1:0-4149 GCA_035483315.1 Puia sp.
CCCAACTCAACGAAATATATAATAACCCCATCAATGAGTAGCCGATAGTTCTGAAATTGATCTTTCTTACAAAAATTATTTCAGCTAATGGCAAAACAATTAAAAAAAATAATCCTGCCCACTGCCCGACCAGGTGCAATGAAACAGAAAAAATTTTTAGATCATTCGTAAGAAAAAGCATCACACACCATCCGGTGATCATCACGCCATATTTGTGAAAAGAACTTATTGCCGCATAATCTTTATCAATCAGTCCAATCAATTTTTGATATTCGATCCAGCATCCAAAATGAATGATGGAAAAAAGAATAAAAAAACTCCAGAAATTCCATAGCAATCCAGCTAACATAACCACTGCAAAAATTATTGCAGAAATGGTCCGCGTCCGGAAAGCTGCCTTATTTAAAGCCATAAAATTTTAAAAAAACTAAATTTTAAAAAAATAAAAACTAAAAGGCACTTCGATTTTCAGATTTAGTTTTTATCTTTTTAGTTTTTATCTTTTGATACCAGCATTTGTTCTTTACTGAAAATTCTTGCAATCGCAGATTTGTTCACTCTTGTACTGTTGAAATTCTATTCAGCCCTGGTCCTATTTTCAAACATGCATTACCATTAGTATCTTATTCTTCAGGTAAGAAATCCGTTTTGATCATTTAATTCTTCAAATTCATAAACAGCATTATAGCTTGCTTTGGATTGTTTTTCTATCAAAAACAAAATTGCCCAAACCAGCAAACCACTTGCAACTGCGAAATAAATTGGAACGGAAGGATTTTCATTAGCGAGTTTGGGGTAATACAAAATCGCAATCAATTGTGCGCCATTATTAAAAAAATGCGCAGCAATGCTAACCCATAAACTTCCGCTGTACCAATACAAAGCGCCGAGCAAAATTCCTAAAAACATTCTCGGTAAAAAACCGGCAAACTCCATGTGAAACGCAGAAAACAGAATAGCCGTTACAATTATTCCCGTCCACGGACTTTTAAAAACATTGATCATGATGCGCTGCAAAGCACCGCGAAAACATGCTTCTTCGCAAATTGCGGGAATCAAACCGATAACCAATAAATTGATCACTACATCTTTTGAAGAATTTGTTTTCAAAAAAGCAGTCATTTGTTGTTCCGCTTCTTTTTCAGTATCCATCATCCATTTTGCCAGCGGAATATGTTCATTTAATTCCCCCAACCAGGATGCAAATGGAACCGAAACAAGCATCAAAACAATTGCAAACAAATAAAAATTAAATTTCAGAGATGAGCGGAAGCCTAAAAAAGAAAGTGACTTATACCTGAATGTGATCAATGCAAATATTATTGCCGGCAATAAAAATGCAGCTATTGTATAAAATACCTGCAAACTTTTTAATGCGCTGATCAATTTGGGATCAGAAAAATCAAAACTTTTTTGACCGGGAGAAACTGATCCATTTGCTACCAAAAAAATTGCTGCTATTAAAGAACTTAACACAAATCCTGCAAGCAATAATCCAAGAAATAAAACTAATTGCATGCCCGGCGATTGAATTCGTAAATAGCTTTTCATATCAACGATAAGTGTGTAAATTTGTATTTTGTTCAATAGCAAAGGACAAGGCGTTGCAAGATACGTTTTTGCCACAGATAACACGGAAGCAGCACTTAAGAAAAATTACTGTTGGATAAAATAATGCAAGATAAATTGTGAGCGTTGAATAGCATTACAAAGGTTGAAGTCACAGTAGTACAAAAGCCCGATCAGGGAACCATCCCGAAAACGGGCTGTTATCGTTTTCGGGTGTGCTTTTTTGGTTCTTTTTTGCATAAACAAAAAAGAACAAGAATTTTTTTATGAGTGTACAGATCGAAAATATTATTCTTCCCGATTTTCCGCTTCTTCTCGCACCAATGGAAGATGTGAGTGACCCGCCATTCCGTTATGTGTGCAAAAAAAATGGTGCAGACTTAATGTACAGCGAATTTATTTCCAGCGAAGGGTTAATAAGAAATGCCGTAAAAAGCAAACAGAAACTTGATTTCTTTGAATACGAAAGACCTTTTGGCATTCAGATCTTTGGCGGTGATGAAGAAGCAATGGCCATGAGCGCAGCGATCATTGACACGACAAATCCTGATCTTGTTGATATTAATTTCGGATGCCCGGTAAAAAAAGTTGTTTGCAAAGGCGCCGGCGCCGCCGTACTTAAAGATGTTGACCTGATGGTTCGGTTAACCAAGGCCGTCATACAATCAACAAAATTGCCGGTAACAGTTAAAACAAGATTGGGTTGGGATGATAACTCAAAAAATATTGAGATTGTTGCAGAACGATTACAGGATGTCGGTATAAAAGCATTAACCATTCACGGAAGAACGAGATCGCAACTATATAAAGGGGAAGCAGACTGGACGTTGATTGCCGCAATAAAAAATAATCCACGCATTACCATTCCAATTTTTGGCAACGGCGATATTGATACTCCTGAAAAAGCATTGGAATACAAAAATAAATATGGCGTTGATGGAATAATGATCGGTCGCGCGGCAATTGGTTATCCGTGGATATTTGATGAAATAAAATATTTTTTAAAAACTGGCGAACATAAAGAACCGCCATCTATCGAAGAACGCATTAATGTGATAAGAGAACATTTGTTACGCTCGGTTGAGTGGAAAGGCAAAGTGCTGGGCATTTTGGAAATGCGCCGGCATTATACAAATTACCTAAAAGGTTTTCCTTACATAAAAGAATTCAGGAACCAGCTCGTGCAAAAAAATTCTGTGGAAGAAATTGAAGAAGTTCTGCAGCAAGTCCAAAAAAGATATGATGGTTTTACTCCCCAAAAAGCTGAATCTGCAATGGTGAATAGTGAATGGTGAATCGTCAATAGTAATGATGAATTAAGCATCTCAGCGATTTAAAAAAATAGTGCGGTCGAATATAGTACCAATGCTGAATAGACTTTCCACCCGTACAAGAGTGCGACGCAAGAATAGTGAAGGAAGGACAAAAGCTGGCTACAAAAAAGTTTTACTTACTTTCAACATTAATTATATTTTTACTCAAATGTTTCTATATGGCGTTTAACTCTTTCATGAAAATTTTTATGCCAAAGGATAGAGTATTCTATTCTTTATTTGAAGAAGTGGCGGACGGCGTGGCAAGAATGGGGAAACTTTTGAAAGAAACTGTTTCGGAGCCTGACTTTGACAAACGTGCAGCATTGATTTCCCAACTCGAAGACCAGGAGCATGTGAACGATGACCTGACGCACAAAATTTTTACTGAATTAGGAAGAAATTTTATCACGCCATTTGACCGGGAAGATATTCATTACCTCGCTTCAGCATTGGATGATATTTGCGATTATATTTATGGCACTGCAAAAAAAATTAATTTTTACAAAGTAAATCCTAACGACACCGGCATTCAAAAAATGGCGGATCTTATTGAGCAAAGCGCGGAGCAAATAAAAACTTCTGTAAAAGAATTACGCAACATGCGCGACATGAGAAAAATTACCGACGCGCTTGTTAAAGTGAACAGCATCGAAAACCAGGCTGATGATATTTTTGATATGAGCATCGAACGGCTTTTTGAAACTGAACCGGACGCGAAAGAAGTTATTAAAAAAAGAGAAATTTACCAGGTAATGGAAATTGTAACAGACAAGTGTGAGGATGCTGCAAACGTAATTGAATCCATCATTATTAAATACGCTTAATTAATGTGATGATGTGCTGATGTGATAATTAAAAAATCTTATCAGCGGGGCATTATCAAATTAGCTGATCAGCTAATTATCAAATTAAATTGCTTATGACCTTTCTCGTTATCATTATTATTCTTGCTCTCATCTTCGATTATATAAATGGATTTCACGACGCGGCAAACTCAATAGCCACGGTAGTTTCAACAAAAGTACTCACTCCTTTCCAGGCTGTTTTGTGGGCGGCGCTTTTTAATTTCGGCGCTTTTTTTATTTCAAAATATGTTATCGGCGAATTTAAAATTGGTAACACCATCGCCAACTCGGTAACAAAAGATTTCATCACGCTCGAAGTTATTTTTTCAGGGTTGATCGCAGCCATCTCATGGAACCTGCTCACCTGGTGGTTTGGCATTCCATCGAGTTCATCGCACACATTGCTGGGAGGCTTTATG
>DATHPY010000361.1:0-2859 GCA_035483315.1 Puia sp.
TGTTTACCGAATATAAGAATTTAAAGTGTTTTAGCCACAGAGAACCACTGAGAATCTCCGTGAACCTCTGTGGCAAAAATTTTGACTTCAAAAAAACTAAAAATTAAAATAGAAACTGAATTACATTTATATCACCAATCAAAACGGTTCTGATTTTATGCAAACTTTTTTTTCAGTAAGACATGCAGCCAGTCCAAAAGAAATTGAACGGATGAACACATCGGAGCTGCGCAATAATTTTCTGATCGAAAAAATATTTGAACCGGACAGCATTCATCTCACATTAACTTATTACGATCGGTTTATTGCCGGGGGAATAATGCCTGTCACCGAAATTATTTCTTTACCAAACCCGGATGCACTCAAAGCTTCTTATTTTCTCGAGCGCAGAGAAATGGGAATCATTAATGTTGGCGGCAAAGGAAAAATAATTGTACACGATACCGAATACGTTCTCGAAAAAAAAGAAGCATTATATATTGGTAAAGGAATTGAGGATGTACAATTTATTTCTGACGATGAGAACGATCCGGCAAAATTTTACATTAACTCCGCGCCAGCGCATCATTCTTATCCGACAAAAAAAATATCATCATCTGAATCACACAAATCAGAAGTAGGAAGTGTTGAAACAGCAAATCATCGCGTCATTAATAAATTTATAGTAAATACTGTTGTGTCTGTTTGCCAACTTCAAATGGGAATGACGGAATTAAAACCAAGTTCCGTCTGGAATACTATGCCGGCGCACACACACGACCGGCGCATGGAGGTTTATTTTTACTTTGACGTTCCGTCAGAAAATAGTGTTTGTCATTTTATGGGTTTGCCCGATGAGACGAAACATATGTGGATCCAAAATGAGCAGGCTGTTATTTCTCCAAACTGGTCAATTCATAGTGGCGCGGGAACTTCAAATTATTCTTTTGTTTGGGGAATGGCGGGAGAGAATTTAGATTACGGCGATATGGACATTGTCAAAATAAATCAACTAAAATAAAATTGAATATTTTTTCATGAAAAAAATAACGATTGCTTTTTTTCTATTCTCTTTTTTTCAAACGAACGCGCAACTTTCAGCTCCCGATTCAACACTTCGGTTAATGGAAAAAGTTGCAGACTGGCAATTATCGTATTGGGAAAATACAGGGTTACCGCGCGATGAAAAAGCAGGCTGGGTGCAGGCTGCAGCGTATACAGGTTTTATGGCGTTGAATGAAATAGCGAACGATGATAAATATGTAAAAGCGATGTATGCGATCGGTGAATCACTGAATTGGGAAACCGGAAAACGCAAATTAATGGCTGATGATTATTGCATCGCGCAAATGTATTCGCAGCTTGGCAAAATTTTTAATGAAGAAAAAATCACCCGTTCATTTCGTGTACAGGCAGATTCGATCGCATCAGTATCACATAAAGAATCGTTGGAATGGAAAGATGACATCGCCGAGCGCGAATGGGCATGGTGCGACGCATTATTTATGGGACCGCCCGCGCTTGCTTATCTTTCTTCCGCAACAGGAAATAGAAAATATTTAGATATCGCCGATTCTCTTTGGTGGAAAACGACTGGTTATCTTTTTGACGCAGCAGAAAATTTATATTATCGCGACAGCCGTTACTTTACTCAGCGTGAAGCAAACGGAAAAAAAATGTTTTGGTCGCGCGGCAATGGTTGGGTGATTGCGGGTTTGGTAAGAATGTTGGAGAACCTGCCTGATAATTATCCAGACAAAAAAAGATTTATTGATCTCTATAAAAAAATGGCCGCAAAAATTTCTTCGCTGCAACATGCAGACGGAACATGGCACACTGCATTACTTGACTCCGCAAGTTATCCGAATAAAGAAACCAGCGGCACGGGTTTTTATTGTTACGCATTGACCTGGGGAGTCAATCACGGATTATTATCGTACGATGAATATTTTCCAACAATTGCAAAAGCATGGAACGCATTATCAAACGCAGTTCATGCAGATGGTAAATTAGGTTTTGTACAAAAAATAGGAGACAGGCCTGGCAGCGCAGATTTTAATTCGACACAATCTTATGGAGTCGGCGCTTTTTTGCTTGCAGGTTCGCAGGTAATTCAGTTGATAATAAAAAAGTCGAAAAATTTTTTCGTGACTTTATATAATGCGACCGGTTTAACGCGACAGGAAGAAGTCGTTGAAATTCCCTTTTTGCAATTATCTCCCGAAATTCAGAAAGCTGGAAAAAATATTAAAATAATAAACGCATTGACGAATGAAGAAATTTCTTACCAGTTAGAATATAGAGGAAATGTTTCTCCGCAAAATTTATTGTTGCAGGTCACTACAACGCCCGGCGTAAAAATTTTTGCAAAGATCAGTAAAAGTGCGCCATCATTGTTCATACAAAAAACGTATTGCCGTTATGTGCCGGAAAGAAAAGATGATTTTGCGTGGGAGAATGACCGCATCGCGTTTCGCATGTATGGAAAAGCGCTTGAAGGAACAAGCGAAGATGCTTACGGGCTGGACGTTTGGGCGAAACGTACAACGCGCATGATACTTAATGAACGTTACAAACGCGGCGAATATCATATTGATCACGGCGATGGTTTGGATTATTATCATGTTGGATTTTCGCTTGGTGCCGGAAATATTGCGCCATATATCAATGACAGCATCTGGTATTCTAAAAATTATCACAACTACACCGTTTTGGATAATGGACCATTGCGCTCTGCGTTCCAGTTGAAGTATGATGAATGGAATGTTGCCGGAAAAAAAGTGAAAGTTGTAAAAATAATTTCTCTTGATGCGGGCAGCCAGCTAAATCGTGTGCAGGCGGATTTTACGTATACGGATAACAATGAGTTGCCTGTTGCGA